>JAFYVX010000082.1 GCA_017558255.1 Bacteroidaceae bacterium | reverse complement strand
GCAGCGTCGTCCCGTATCTGGTGACCACATCACTCAGCTGATTGTTAAGGGCTACACTGAAGCTCCCACAGATGAAACTACCTTCGAAGAGGGTACCGAACTGGGTGTTCTGGACTTCCCCTTGAGCGCAAACAACGAGACTCTGACTTCTAAGGTATTTGACGCAACTGGTATGAACTACTTGCGCTTCTACTCTACTACCACTCAGGCTGCTTCTTCTGGCGGTGGTGCTAACCGTGGTTACTGGCACGCTTCTGCATTCAACGTATTCAAGGCAAGCGCTAATCCTCGCTACGAGACCACTCAGTATGTAGCTCGCAAGGCTGAGGCTGACGCTCTCTCTGCTGCTATCGCCGCATGGGAGGAGAAGGGCTTCGCTGAGGACAGCCTTGAGCTGCTCGACGACGAGACCTTCAACGCTGCTTACAACACATTGGTTGCTGCTGCTGAGGCTTGGGGTGCTGTTTACGTAGATCCCACAGCTCTGCGTAGCGCTATCGCTGCTGCTCCTGCTGAAGACCTGTTCGTTACCGGTACTAACCCCGGTTTCTGGAACGAGGGTGTAGCTACTCCTGCTGCTACCGTTGCTGCTGCTGAGGCTTACAATGCTTCTGGTGCTTATACTCCTGCTAAGTCTGAGGAGCACATCGCTGCTATCGCTAAGGCTGAGGCTGACGTTTGGGCTGCTGCCAACAAGGTTGAGACCGGCAAGTGGTACCGCTTCAGCTTCCCCACTGAGGAAACTTATGAGAAGTACGGTTGGGACAAGACTGGTGCTAAGGCTGTTGAACACGAGGTTGCAGGTGTTGAGGAGAATCCCGCATTGTTCGGCAAGACCATCGCTATCGGTCAGAGCTTCATCGACTACGTTGGTTTCACTGACGAGGAAGGTGAGAACGATACCGTTTATGTTTACACTGTTGAGGAGAAGGATGCCTTCTATGCTGGCGACCGTCTGTTCTACTTCGAGGATGCTGACTTCTCTGAGGGCGAGGATCTGTTCCGCTTCATCCAGGCTACAGACTCTACCTATATGATCCAGAACAAGGCTACCGGTCTGTTCCTGAACGGCGTTGCTTTGGCTGCTCATCCCACATACTACGACGTTAAGGCTATCGGTGCTGGTGCTACCGTAATCGGCTGGACCGACCTCTTCGGCAACCGTCAGCAGTCTTACCTGCACGGTCAGCGCGCTGACAACCGTCTGGTTACATGGAATGCTACCAACCTCGGTTCTAACTCTATGATGATGATCGAGGAGGTTGAGGCTGTTACTGAGGAGCCCGCTACTGAGTACGTTCAGAAGTTGTGGCCCGGTATGGTTTACACCAACACCTACCCCGTTGACGTTACCGTTTCTGAGGGTGCTACCGCTTACGGTGCTGAGCTCGTTGTAAGCGAGGAGGATACCACCGTTGTTCTGAAGGCATTCGCTGAGAACAAGGTTGCTAAGGGTCTTCCCTTCATCCTGATTGCTGACCTCGAGGGTGAGTACGTTACTACCGCTGAGCGTCTGAAGGCTATCGCTGCTGAGGTTCTCGCAGAGAACGAGCAGTATGGTTTGAACGAGCAGGCTATGGCTAACGTTAGACTGAACGATGAGTACGCTGAGGTTACTATGGATCACGGCATGGAGGTTGACACTCTGGTTCAGACCACTCTCTCTATGCGTGGTACACTGAAGAGCGCTACCGTTGAGGCTGGTAAGGGTATCCTGGCTAAGGAGAACGGCTTCGAGCACGCAATCGTTAACAAGACTGTAAGTGCTTACGGTGCTTGGATTGCATGCGACTTCGATCCCGAGTCTGCAGACGTTCTTGGCTCTATCGCCATCAAGGTTGAGGGTGAGATCGAGTCTGGCATCAACGAGGTGCTGAACAAGGTTGCTCAGTCTGGCAAGATCTACAACGCTGCTGGTCAGCTCGTAAGTAAGGGTAACATCAACACTGTAAACAACCTGCCCGCTGGCATCTACGTTGTAAACGGTGTTAAGGTTATCAAGAAGTAATTTCTGACACATAAGGTTTAGACCTTATCCTATATCAAGCGCCCTGCCCTCCCGGCAGGGCGCTTTTTGTATGCATTCGTTCAACGTTAATTTTGAGGGTGTAATCCTAATGTCTTGGCTATCCAGCAACGGGAAAATGTTAAAAAAGAAACGGAAACAAAAGAATACACAAAAAGACAAGTTAAGTTATCATAATATTTTTGTACTTTTGCATCCATGCAATCCTATATTTAAAAGCAAACAAACTAATTAATACATGAAAATAACCATGAACAAAGAGAAAAGCATGATTCGCAGCGTGTGCAAAAACGGCATGCTGCGCAGAGCGCTCAAAGTGGTGGCAGTTATCGGAATCCTGATATGCCACAGTAACACATTGTGGGCTCAACTGGAAAATGGCAAAGTCTACAACTTTGTCAATGTGGGAAACAACAGCTCATCTCTGACCATATCTGGTCTGCAGGATGTTAGCATTGCCGCAACAAACACAGACAGCTACAATCAGTTGTGGTATGCTATCGAGAATGACGATAAAACGTACTCGCTTCGTAATCTGGCAGACGGCAGATACCTGCGCAGTTCTAATGCCACCTCTGCAAAATGGACGATGGTAAGCGACATAGACGCAAACTGCAAATTCAATTGTACTGAAGCTGGTACTGGATACACCTTGAGAGCTTCAAACACAAACAACAACTATCATTTCATGCACTATGGTGCAAACCAAGGAGTTGTTGTATGCTGGGAAGCTGGAGCAGCTGCTACACAATGGACAATCAATGAAGTATCCATTTCTTCACAGGAGCTGGAAGCCAACTGGGCAGAACTTGAGAACATCATGCCTTCAAATGACAAGATTAACAGCTATAAGAACGCACTCAGTGCCATTTTCGAGGATAAGGCATGCACTAAATTGAACAGCAACTATCAGAGCATGACTGAAGCAGCCCTTGCAAACGACGTCAACTATAAGGCACTTCCTGCACAACTGCAGAACATGGTAAAGAAGGTAAAGTGCGGAGAATGGGACGAAGCAAATGGTGTCAACGGCAAAAAAGCATGGGGTAGCGACTACGCAAAGCGCTTCCGTGTACAATTGTACGAACCATACAACGAACCCGAAGCAGCTGCATCAGCATTGGGCATAAACGCACACACCAACCTGAACAACCCCACTGGTATATACACCAACGGACGTCAGGCACTTTACATATTTGTGGAAGGTGCCATAAAGGATGGAGCATCACTCTATCTTGCTACATGGCAGGGACACGGCAAGCCTGGTGGATACAATGGCGGTTACGAGCTGAAGCAGGGTCTGAATGTTATTACGACATACTCAGAAAATTCTGCCTATTGCGTTAACTATGTTGTACAAACCTTCGATGGTAGCAAAAAAGGCATGAATGCACGTGTGCGCAAACTGTCGGACTACGAACCCTTGAAGATTCACATTGAAGGCGGTCATATCACCGGTTATTATAATAAGGTAGGCGATGCACTTTGGGGCGAAGGCGACAATGCTGCAGATTGGGACTACTATGCAGCGCGTGCCAACCAGAGTGACCTGACTATTCTGGGCAAGTACATCACCTTGCAGTTCCCCTTGAACGATGCTGACACAGAAGGCAACAAGGGCATGAACTACTATCTGACCGGCAAGAACAATGTAGAGACAATTGTTGACACATGGGACAACATTTTGCTGTGGGAACGTATGCTTATGGGTCTGGCACCTGTAGCAGACTGTGGGGCAGCAAACAGAAAATACAAATCTCCCTACTCTGACAAAAACAGTATCTTCTCGTTCAACGGTGAAGATAAGAACTACCCCATGGACTATAGCGATTACTACAATCTGCATGGTCTGTCGTTCGGTGTGGGTGGCAATAGTTATATGTATGGTTCTTGGGACCACTGCGGTTACCATTACAACACCATGAACAGCATAATAGCAGAGCTGCCAAATAATGCAGGTTCTCACTGGGGCCCAGGCCACGAGATCGGTCACCAGCATCAGGGTCCTCTGAACATGCGTGGTCTGACAGAGGTGACCAACAACCTGTTCTCCAACGTAGTATTGTGGTTCTATGGCGAGACAACCTCGCGCTACAACGGCACGGAAGGTGCATTGAGCACTGTGCTGGCAGCCTACAACAGCAAGAACGGCGACTTTTTCTCCAACAACATCTGGGCACAGACACACATGTACTACAAGCTGTTCCTGTACTACCACGTGCTGGGACACAACACTAACTTCTACCCACGCCTGTATGAAATGCTGCGTACCGACCCGATGACCATTGCATACGAGCAGGACGGTGCTAAGTGTCTGCTGCATTTCTACAAGAAATGTTGCGAAGCCAGTGGCAATGATCTGACTGAGTTCTTCCGTGCTCATGGTTTCTTCAGTGTGATGAAGGACCGCTTTGTGGGGGACTATAGCAATGCCAACTACAACATGACACAGGCACAGATTGATGCCGCCATTGCAGAGGTGAAGAGCAAGAACTATCCTGCCAACGTAGCTGTTCTGTTCATCAACGATGCTACAGGTGAGACTATCAAGAGCCACAAGGGCGACAACCTGAACCTCTACGGCGAAACAACCGTTTGTGCAGAAGTGGGTTCATACCACACCTTTGTCAACGGCACAAAAGCTGAGAACTACACCTACGCCCTTAATGGTGAAGAAATCACCATGGAAGGCAATGGCGGCATAGGTTTTGCCGTTTTCAATGCGAACGGCGAGATTCTGGCATTCTCTGATAAAAAGACCTTTAACATCAGTGCAAAGACTGCGGAGCTTCTCAGCACAGACCAGGCTTCTGTAAAAGTTCTGAATGCAGACCAAACAGAAACCGTCGCTACTAATGTAATGGACGGCAATGACGCTGCAGCAAAACGTGCCGTATTGGGAGAATTGCTGGGAAGCGCCAAAACCGTTCTTGATTGCACAGATGAAACAGAAACAAAGGTAGGTTACTACAAGAAAGGCAAACTGACCGAACTGACCACAGCCTACAACAATGCAAAGCAGGCATATGACAATAACAGCAACAGCAACTACACCGCTGTATACGACCTGCTGCTGAAAGAATACTCTGCTGTGATGGCAGACGATGATGCAAGAATTGGTATCGTGAAGGGTTCTGCTTATCGTTTAAACAACAAAGCATACACCAGACGTTTCATGTCAGTAAACAGTGAAAAGAAGGTTATCACTGAGGTAAACGACCTCAACGACGCACAGCTGTGGTACTTCGTTGCCACAGACACTGAAGGTAAATACTATCTGAAGAACAAGAGCACAGGTACCTATGCAAAGAGCATTGCTACAAGCACACAGCTGGATGCAAGTGCCACCACAACTGCAGGTGCTGCGGAATACAGCATGCTATACATGGGCGACGGCTCATGGGCAATAACAGAAACAACCGGCATACACTGCGCTGAATCACAATCATACAATGTGGTTGGCTGGACTTGGAACAATGCTCCTGCATCTCATTGGTATATCACAGAAACCGAAAAGGAACCTGTTTATGTATTGGGCGAACCAACAACAAATCTGACCAGTGGCAAGTATGCGATTATTTGCAAAGCCGACAAGGGTGTTGGCGTAGCATATTACCACCCAGAAGGAAATGACAGAAACTATAGATATGACCTGTCCATGTCTGATGTAACCACTGGTTCTACTATAGATGTCAACTATATTTGGACTGTAGACGTCCTCGAAAACGGGAAGGTTACAATCAAGTGGGCCAATGACCAGACAAAGTTCTTCCCCAAGGATGCTGATAAAAACAGGAACTTTACTGGAACAGAAATTGCAGAATTGACACCAGAGGTCAAGACAATTGGAGGTAAGGACTATATTGTCCTCAAATATGACGATGCAATTGGTTGGATTCATGTTAATGCACCTGGTGGCAACCCCAATTTCAGTTATTGGCCCTCCTACGGTGAAGATGGAACCTGTGTTAAATTCCTTTTCCATCCAATTATAGAAACCAATAGTGCAGAAGTTGCTGTGACTATCAGCAAGGCCGGTTATTCTACTATCTACCTGCCCTTCGATGCAGTTCTCCCAGAGGGTCTGACTGCTTATGCCGTTACTGCAACATCTGCAACATCTGCAACAATGACGGCATTAGAGGGTATCAAGGCAAATAATGGTGCCATACTGAAGGGTGAACCTTCTACCAAGTATGTGCTTACTGCAGGCACTGTGAATTCCGATTGGTCTGGCAACCTTCTTGAGGGTTCTGTAACTGACACAATGGTAAGTGGTGAAGCATACGTCCTGGGTACCGTTAACAATGTTACTGGTTTCTATAAGGCAGAGCTGACAAATGGCAAGTTTAAGAACAACGCAGGCAGAGCTTATCTTCCCGTTGAAGCAGGTGCTCGCTTCCTCAGCTTCGACTTCGGTACTGAAACTGACATTGACGAAGTGAATACTGAAAACGGAAATGTGGATACTGTAATCTATGACCTTAGCGGTCGTCGCGTACAGAAGGCTCAGAAGGGTCTGTACATCGTGAACGGTGTAAAGGTAATAAAGTAATCCGCTTATGGTAGGGACGTAGCGCAGCGTCCACCCTACAAGTAAAACAAAAACGAAATAACACAATGAAAAGGACATATATGACTCCATCTGTGGAGGTGATCAAGGTAGACGTAGCCAACATGATGGCAACAAGCATGCCTATCGTAGATGGTTCAGTAAACACCAACAACATTGCCGACCAGTTGAGTCGTGAAATGAACAGAAGTGCTGAACTCTTGGAACAGCTGTGGCAGTAAACAAAGGGACTTACACGCTCCCCTTCTCATGCGCTCTCCGTTGTAACCACACAACGGAGAGCGCTTTTTTGTCTATATATATCAGCGACTTTGTAACAAAATTATAATTATATATAAAAAAAAAAAAAAAAATGGTTCTATTACAAATATAATCTGTACCTTTACACCGCATTATACACTTAAACTAACTAAAAACCATGCCTATGAACAAGAAAATTCTACTTTCCCTGATGGGATGTTTCGTATGCTTACTTGCGTTGGCACAGGCTCCAACAAGGGGCAAGTACTACCGCGTTGTCAATGCGAGGACAAGCAGAGTAATCAAAGAAAACTGGGACTCTTACAATGTTACATGTAATAATGTAGACAAGAAAGATCTCTCCCAGGTTTGGCAATACACACAAAGCGGTGCATTGCAGAACGTGTACACTGCAAGATTTCTGCAGGACCAGCCCCATGGCTCAACCATATACACAACAGGCAAGACTTCCGTTGAGGTAAAGTTTACCAAGCAAGAAGACAACCACTACATCATCAGCACCAACGGTCATTATCTGCACAACGACAACGGCAACAACCTTGTAAACTGGTGGGATACCTCCAACGAGGGCAACCACTGGACAGTGCAGGAGGTTTCTCTCACCGCTGACGAGGTACAGGCTGCCCGTGCAGAATACGAGGAACTGACAAACCTGAAAAACAATGCAGGTGTGTTTACTGAAAGTCTAAAGACCTTCTTCACCAACGAACTCTGCACCGAGCTTAAGGACGAGTATGCTTCCATGGCTGACGATGCCCTGAAAGCTGCCATGAACGAGGCTGGTCTGCCCGTTGCACTTCAGGAGATTGCCGTAAAGGTGAAGAACGAGTGGTGGAACGAGACTGACAAGTCCGCCTTTGCCGACAAGAACAAGTATGCAAAGGACTTCCGTGTGGCAAGTTACAAGCCCTACTCTGATGCCAACAACTGGCGCGACAAGATGAACACCTACGCTCCCAGCTTCATGGGCAACCCCACTGGTATATATGCTACCAACAAGGACGTAATCCATGTTTTCGTAGGCAACGATATACCCGAGGGTGCAACCTTGTACCTGACACCTCTGCGCAACCATGGTCGCATCGGTTCTCGCAATGAGGGTACTGAGCTGAAGAAGGGTTACAATGCAGTGATTGCAACCAACGACAGTCTCATGTACTTTGTTAACTACGTTGTCAATACAATACCCACTGAGGGTGTCAGTCCTCACACACAGACTATTGCCAAGATTAGCGACTTCCCCAATCTGGACATCCACATTGAGGGTGGTGAGTGTGTAGGTTACTATCAGAAGCCTGAAGAAAACAGCGCTGAGGAAGATGCCAAGTACCAATACCTGTCCAAGAATGCGAAGCCTAATATGTACTTCGTGGTTAAGGGTGCTACCTCTTTGTTCTATTTCCGCCAGAACTCATACACACAGGTATGGCCAACCACCATCTGGAACAGTATCAACTGGTTTGACCGTGTGCACTTCTGGGAGTTCGGTCTGATTGGTGTGCTTGACGACGTGGCAAATGGTCTGTGCGAGAATGGTACAGAGCATTCAAAGGCAGCATACCCCTTCAACATCACTGGCGGTGATGCCTTCTATCCCACATACTGCAACAACCCCACAATGGCTATAGAAGGTCCTAACGGTCAGAACCCCCATGCTACTACATTCTATACCAGCTATCCTGGTACTGGCAGTGTGGAAAGTTCATTCAACGCAGAACGTGCCAACTTTGATAACTGGTGTGTGGGCCACGAGCATGGTCACCAGATTCAGGGTCCCTACAACCTGGAGTCTTGCTCTGAGTCTTCTGTGAACCTGCCCTCAAACATCATCACCTACATGACTGGTTACCGTCTGGGCCGTGGATGGAGCTTTGCACAGAACTACGAGTATGTGGCTCAGAACAAGGTATTCGGTCTGCGCGACATCAGCATCACCATGCGCATGTACTACAACCTGTTCCTCTACTACCACATCGGTGGCAAGAAGAAGGACTTCTACCCCACCTTCGTAAAGAGCCTGCGCGAAGATCCCATGAACTTCTCAAGGGATAACGTCCAGTATCAACATCCCGAATGGGGTGCACCAAGCGGAGGTCATCACCGTGCTGTCAACACTTGGATCAAGTTCTACAAGAAAGCCTGTGAGGCTGCACAGGAGGACCTGACCGAATATTTCCGCATGTGGGGTTTCTTCGTTCCCTGTAAGGAAGTACGCTTCGGCGACTATACCAACTACTATGTATCTCTGACACAAAAGGAAATTGACGAAGCAATCGCAG
>JAFYVX010000081.1 GCA_017558255.1 Bacteroidaceae bacterium | reverse complement strand
GTCCTGCTCCAGCCAGTACTCGTTGTTGCTTTCTATCCAGTCGATGCGTCCGTACTTGGCGGCAAAGTGTGCCACGGCACGATACACCTGGTCGTAGTCTTCCATGTTGTTGACACGGTAATACTCGGTAAGACTTTCTTTCAAGCGGTTGTCCAGATTGTCGTACGGAGCATCGCCAATACCAAATACAGTTACACCATTTCTCTTCAGTGCTGCACAGAAGTTCCAGTAGTTTTCTGGAAAATTGGGGGAAATGAAAATGAAGTTCATAATAGGTATGTTATTTGGTGGATACTATTGTTTACAGTATTCCTGTACAGGATGTGCCCTGACAAGAATTCTGCGTTTTTAGGTCTCAGCAGTGCAAAATTAATGTTTTTATTTGAAAAATCCAAATAAATGCAATACCTTTGCCAAATATATGTTCACTCTGTTTCTCACCAGTAGTCCATGTGGGCACGATGGAGCCATATTTGAAAAAAACGGCTTCCGTGAAGAACTTCTCCGTCAGTTGAAGGGGGAGGTCCGTGGATTATATGTAACTTCTTCTCCAGACGATTTTTATGGAAGCGAGTGTGCCTCGGAGGGTATCCGTAAGGCAATGGAGGAATCGGGGGTGAATATAGTCAATTGGACCCTGCTGGACAGGAGGAATATCCTGCAGGCCCATTCCCTTGTGCGTGAGTCGGATTTGATAATCCTGGGCGGAGGGCATGTCCCCACTCAGCATCGCTTCTTCCAGGAGATGTCGTTGGGCGAAGCACTGCATGCCTATGAGGGTGTGCTGGTGACCATCAGTGCAGGCAGCATGAATTCTGCAGATGAGGTGTACTCCATCCCAGAACTGCCTGGCGAGATACGCGACCCCAACTACAAGCGCTTTTTCCGTGGCATGGGACTGACCAGCATACAGATTCTGCCTCATTATTATGAATGGAAGGACTTTGTGCTGGATGGCATGAAGGTGTACAACGAGGTGGCAGCCAAGGACAGTATGGGCAAACGCTTCTATGTCTTCCCCGATGGGACATACCTATATAGTATGTATGGCTACGAGGAGATTCGAGGCGAGGCCTTCCTTATGGAGAACGGCATCTTCCGCAAGATATGCGAAGATGGGCAGAGGGTGCTGCTGCCTATAATCTGATTACAGGGGGGGCTAGTATTTCTAGCCTTTCTAGTTATTCTAGTCTTTCTAGATATACTAGAGATACTAGGTTTTCTAGATAAATTATTTATCTCATCTAAAGAACTTTCCTATCACAGGCAAATTGCGCAAGGGCAAATCGTGGTATATTATATGCCCCACGAAAGCAATGACCAGCATTGTGTTTATTCCCATTCTCAGTATTGCAGGCCATTCCTGTGGGAGTACTTGCATGATGCCGAAGAAAAGGCAGGTGATGGCTACATATACTGCCATGCTTTTAATGGGATAGTTGATGGGATTCTTCTTCTGGCCTACGATGTAACTGAGCACCATAGCCGTACCATACCCTGCAAATCCGCCCCAGGCGCAAGCCATGTAACTGTATTGGGGGATGAAGATAATGTTCACGGCAAACAGTACGGCACAACCTGCCAAAGAGAACCATGCTCCGTAGATGGTCTTGTCTATTAGCTTGTACCAGAAAGACAGGTTAAAATAGATGCCCATCATTATTTCTGCCGCCATCACTATGGGGATAACCTTCAGGCCTTCCCAATAGTCGCTTCCCACCATGTATTTCAGCAGGGGCAGGTATGCCACTACGCAAAGGAAAGCCAGCAAAGTGAAGATAAGGAAATACTTCATGCCAATGGCATAGGTTTCGTTCTTGTCCTTATCCTTGCTTTGTGCAAAGACAAAAGGTTCGTAGGCATATCGGAAAGCCTGGGTAATCATGGCCATGATCATAGCCACCTTCACACAGGCACCATACACGCCCAGTTCCACCACACCCTGTGCACGGTCGGGATAGATGAGCGGGAATATCATCTTGTCGGCGGCCTGATTCAGGATGCCTGCTATGCCCAGAATGAGGATTGGCCAAGAGTAGGAGAGCATGCGACGAAGCAGCCACATGTCTACCTTCCACTTTATTCTCAGCATTTCTGGCAGGAAGAAGAATGTTATTATGCCGGTGCATACCAGGTTCAGTGTGAAGACATAAAGCACATCACTCTTGCCCAGCCATACAAAATATAGCAGGTTCAGACCGATGTTGAGAATGATGAACAGGAGTTTGAGCGAGGCAAACTTGATGGCCTTCTTCTTGTATCTAAGGTAACTGAACGGTATGGCCTGCAGGGCATCCAATGCTACTACGGTTGCCATAACCATAATGTACTCTGGATGTTCGGCATAGCCCAGCAGTTCGCTTATAGGTGTGATGAAACCGAAGATTCCAGCGAGGAACACGCATGCCAGCGAGGCAATTACCGCCAGCGAGGTGGAGAATACGGTGTCCGGTTCCTCGTCCTCTTTATTGGCAAAGCGGAAGAAGGTTGTCTCCATGCCGAAGGTAAGCAGTACGAGCAACAGGGCAACATAGGCGTAGAGGTTGGTGACTATACCATAACCGCCGTTCTCCGCACTGATTACGTGAGTGTAGAGGGGAACGAGCAGATAGTTCAAGAACCTGCCAACTATGCTCGACAGGCCATATATTGCCGTATCCTTGGCAAGGGCTTTCAGATTTGCCATGTGGGTTGATTGTTTTTGTAGTTAAGGACCCCCTCAATCCCCCTGTAGGGGGAGGAACGGATAGTGGGGAGCGAATGAGCGGGTAGCGGTTTTTATCCCCCCCCTCCGCGCTTAGCGCTCGTCCCCCTTAGGTGGGCAGTATGCTGGCGCGATATTGCTAACAGTTTTCCGTTTTCCGTTTTGACTTCAGCCCCTTCGGGCGTCGACCTTTGGTTCACCTTTCCGTTTTCACCTTTCCGTTTTCACCTTTCCGTTTAGAACAGTCCGTACAGTCTCTGGTCTATTTCTTCCGTCAGCATACGGAAATCCTCGGGATTGTCGCCGAACTTGCATGTGTCTCCATCGATAATCAGTACCTGGCCGGGATAGTTCTTTATCCATTCCTCGTAGCGGTCGTTCAAGCCTTTCAGGTAATCAATGCGTATGCTTTGCTCGTATTCACGGCCGCGCTTGCTGATTTGGGCTATGAGGTTGGGGATAGTGCTTCGGATGTATATCATCAGGTCGGGCAGTCCCACGAGGGACATCATCAGGTCGAAGAGGTCGGTGTAGTTCTCAAAGTCGCGGTCGGACATGTAGCCCTGTTCGTGCAGGTTGGGGGCGAAGATGCGTGCATCCTCAAAGATGGTACGGTCCTGGATGATGGTGCGGTCCGTTGCCTTGCTTATTTCCACCACGTCCTTGAAACGCTTGTTCAGGAAATATATCTGCAGGTTGAAGCTCCATCGTGCCATGTCCTTGTAGAAATCTTCCAGATAAGGATTCACGTCTACGGGTTCGAAACGTGCTTCCCAGCCATATCTCTTTGCCAGCATCTTGGTAAGGGTGGTCTTGCCACAACCAATGTTTCCTGCTATCGCTATGTGCATATCGGTATTGTATTACTTAGAGGTTGATATTATTTGTCGTTTTCTTCGGGGAAGAGGCTATAGAAAATGCGGTCTATCTTGTCCGTTATGAGCATGAAGTCGTCGGGGTTGTGCAGAAAGTCCATATTGTCCACTTCTATGGTCAGCACCCTGCCTTCGTACTTATTATAGATGAAGTCCTCATAGCGGTTGTTCAGATTCTGCAGATAGTCTATGGGGATGCTCTGCTCGTATCCGCGTCCGCGCTTCTGGATGTTAGCGACCAAATGCGGTATGGAGGCACGCAGATATATCATCAGGTCAGGTGTTCGTGCCACGCTGGTCATCTGTTGGAAGAGTTCCATGAAGGTGGTATAGTCGCGCTGCTCCATGTTGCCCATTGCCTGGTTGTTGGCGGCAAAGACGTGCACTCCCTCGAAGATGCTGCGGTCCTGTAT
>JAFYVX010000080.1 GCA_017558255.1 Bacteroidaceae bacterium | reverse complement strand
TGAAAAGAGAAGAAACACCCTTTATTGATACGCTTTGAGCGTTAAGAAACAATAAAAATGTTAAATCTTCACCTATTAGAATGCACCCTTAAAGGTTATGACCATATTTCTGACTTATTACTTACAAAATATTGAGTAATAACTGGTTGCAAATACCTGCTTTGAAAGAGATGAAAGTTGATGCGAATAACCCAAAATATGATAGTAGGGAAGGATGTAATGCAATCATTGAAACATCTTCTAATACCCTGATATCTGGTTGTTATAAAACTGTAATTCCTAATAGTGTGACGAGCATAGGGGAGAGTGCTTTTCAGAGTTGCCAAGGGTTGACCTCGGTGACTATACCTAATAGTGTGACGAGCATAGGGGATTATGCTTTCCGTTATTGCTCCCAACTCAGTGATGTCTATTGCTATGCCAAGAATGTGCCTTCTACAGGGAGCAGTGCATTTTATGCTTCATGTCCAGAAAATCAAACCTTGCATGTTCCTGCTGGTTCTGTTGAAAGTTATAAAGAAACTGCGCCTTGGAGTGATTTTAAAAATATTGTTGAGATTCCACCTTTTTCTGGTGAGGTCGAGATTGATGGGATAAATTATGAACTTAATGGAGAGACAAAGCTGGCAACTGTTATAGCGAAGACCAGTGGCGAGTATTCTGGTTCGATTGTTATCCCGGAGTCTGTAGAATATAATGGAACTACTTATAGTGTGACGAGCATAGGTGATAGGGCTTTCGAATGGTGCTATGGTTTGACCTCGGTGACTATCGGTAATAGTGTGGCGAGCATAGGAAATATGGCTTTCTACAGTTGCTCTGGTTTGACCTCGGTGACTATAGGTAATAGTGTGACGAGCATAGGAGATAGGGCTTTCTGGGGTTGCTCTGGTTTGGCCTCGGCGACTATCGGTAATAGTGTGGCGAGCATAGGAAATATGGCTTTCTACAGTTGCTCTAGTTTGACCTCGGTGACTATACCTAATAGTGTGGCGAGCATTGGGTTGGCAGCTTTCGATAAATGCACGGGGTTGACCTCGGTGACTATCCCTAACAGTGTGACGAGCATTGGGGGGTATGCTTTCGAAGGTTGCACTGGTTTGAATTCGGTTACTATCGGCAATGGTGTAGAGAGCATAGGGGAGTATGCCTTCGCTTGGTGCTCTGGTTTGCAGGATGTCTATTGCTATGCCGAGAATGTGCCGACTACAGAGAGCAATGCATTTGAGGATTCGCCCATTGAAAATGCTACCCTTCATGTTCCTGCCAATGCTGTTAAAAGTTATGGTGCCAGCTGGACAAGTTTCGGAACGATTACCAGCACAGTCGAGGTTTCTTCTGTAGGCTATGCCACATTGTTCCTGGATTATGATGCAGAGATTCCTGAGGGTATAGAGGCATATATTGCCAAGGAGGTAGTTGGCGAGAACTTGAGGATGGAAAAGGTGGAGAATCAGGAAGGTCTGCTTCCAGCAGAAACTGGCGTTATCATCAAGGCCGAGGCGGGCAAGTATGATTTTAACCTGTACCCCAACGCCAATTCTGTTTCCGTAGACGGCAATCTCTTTGTGGGTTCTGCCATTGAAACAGAGATAACAGCCGAGGATAATACTTCATACTATATCCTTGCCGCTCCAGATAATAATGTGGGAATGTACCCAGTGGAATTGGTTGATGGCGCATTCGTCTGCAAGGCCAACAAGGCATATCTGCCCATTTCTTCCGCACTTGCCCGTATCTACTTCGACTTCGGCACAGAGACTGGCATTGGCGAGGTGAAAACGGAAAACGGAGAACTGAAAGCAGAAATCTACGACCTCTCTGGCCGCAAGGTGGAGAATGCCAAGAAGGGTATCTTCATCGTGAATGGTAAAAAGGTTATTAAGTAAACGCTAAACTAACGGTTAACGAATGGTAGGGACGCAGCGTGCTGCGTCCTACAAAACAATCAAAAAACTACAATTATGAAAAAGAAATATATCGCA
Organism: Bacteroidaceae bacterium; assembly: GCA_017558255.1. Classification (GTDB taxonomy): domain Bacteria; phylum Bacteroidota; class Bacteroidia; order Bacteroidales; family Bacteroidaceae; genus Physcousia. Next base: position 7,141 of record JAFYVX010000080.1, on the reverse strand, counting down.
CCTTCTATTGAAGTAATAAAGGTACAGCCTGCCAATATCATAGCTGAAAGCATTGTCTTCTACGACCAGCAGATGGACTCTAACTTTATGCTGGGTCGTGGCAACTACTATGACAACAACATCTGGGGCGAGTAATAACTTGATAAATTAAGGTAAATTTTAACCCAAATCGGTCATTAGCGCGTACAGTCTAATGGCCGATTTGGGTTTAAGTTGAGGATATTTCTCCATATAGATAAAATAGTTTTTATCCGCAATCATTAGGGAGTTCACAAACCTTCGAGATTCTAATATGCCTTTATCCACTCCCTCCGTTGCTCCGCTCCTCCTCTCTTCGAGCCCCGGCGTTACTCATTAACTTTCTCTCCCTGAGACAGGGAGAGTACCCGAAGGGGGAGAGGGTGGATAAAAACGCGCCTTATGAGGAGGAGGAAGACAAAAGTCAACGAAAGCACCTTCGAGACATAGCAAACAAGTTTTCTCTGCTCTTATTTCGAAAGTCGGTTTGAAAATCCTTAAACAAGTTTGGAATTTTGCACACTTATTTGTAAATTTGCCCTCAGTATGATGAGGAAATTTACATTTTTATATATGTTCGTGCTGGGTGTCATTGCTTATGCCCAGCCTCGTTTTGTAGCAGATTCAGAAATAGTTAAGACGGGTGAGGTGCTTTTCCAGAAACCTCATACCGTGGTGTTTGGCTTCACTAACAAGGGCGACAAACCATTGCATATCAAGAAGGTGGAGTCCTCTTGCGGGTGTGCCAAGGCAAGTTACACACGTGGCAACATTGCGCCGGGCGAACGTGGCGAGATAACGGTGGTCTATGATGCCGGCATACTGGGCACTTTCAGTAAATACGTGGAGGTGTACACCAATGCAGGAAAAGACCCCGAGTTTCTTGTGTTCCAGGGAAGGGTGGTAAGAGAGTTGTCCGACTATGCCATAGGTTTCCCCATAGACCTCGGTAACGTGAGGATGAATACCAACTACATTGAGTTTGACAACGTTGTGAAGGGACAGGTGCTCGCCACAGAGTTGAAGGTGGTGAATACTGAGCGTACGGCCTACAGTCCTGAACTGATGCACCTTCCGCCGTATTTGCGCGCAGAATACGATCCCAAAGACATTCCTGGAGGCAAGACCGGTGTGGTGCGTCTGATATTGGATTCGGAGAAACTGACTCACTATGGATTGAACCAGACCAGTGTATATCTGGCACGCTATTCCGGCGACAAGATAGGTGAAGGTAATGAAATTGCAGTGTCTGCTGTTCTGCTTCCTCCGTTATCTGCCGACTCTCTTTCGGATGCCAGAATGAAACTGAGTGAAGAAGAACTCTCTTTCAACCGTAATTCAAAGAAGATGAAGACGGTTGTTACAGTTACCAACGAAGGTACTACGCCTTTGTCAATACACGGTCTTCAGGTTTTCAATCATGCGGTAGAGGTGTCCTTGTCGAACAGGACCATTCTTCCCGGCAAGAGTGCCAAGTTGAAGGTGTCTGTTAAAAAGCACCTTCTGGACAGGTTCAAGTCCCGTCCGCGTATATTGATTGTCAGTGATGATGCCGAGACACCGGTAAAGACCCTGAATATAACAATTAAGGATGAAAAGGTGGCAGCGCCTTCACTGGTGGACAAGCTGCTTTTCTGGAAGCGTTAGGGACTTGTCACTGGCATTTTGTGAAGTTTGGAAGTGATTATAGAAATTCGATAGCTATGGAACATCCCGAGAATAGTGCAGAATATGCAGGATTGGTAGTCAACAAAGGAGTGGAGCAGCCCTCCAGTGTCAATCCTTATCTGAAGCGCGGCAGGTTTGTCAGACGCAAACTGGCGGCAGGCGACTATGTGGAAGGTATTCTGAAGGGCGACCCTTCTATCCTGGGACAGGCCGTTACTCTGGTGGAGAGCACTCTGCCCGAGCATATTGCTGTTGCCCAGGAAGTAATAGAGAAATGTCTGCCGTATAGCGGAAACAGTGTTCGCGTTGGTATCAGTGGCGTACCTGGAGCCGGCAAGAGTACCAGTATCGACGAGTTTGGCGTGCATGTACTGAAGCAGTACGGCGGCAAGTTGGCTGTCTTGGCCATTGACCCCAGCAGCGAGCGCACGAAGGGAAGTATCCTTGGCGACAAGACCCGAATGGAGAAACTGTCGGTTCATCCCAAATCCTTCATACGTCCCAGTCCTTCGGCAGGTTCCTTGGGCGGCGTTGCCAGAAAGACACGTGAAACCATTATCCTGTGCGAGGCAGCAGGGTACGACAAGATATTTGTGGAGACTGTTGGCGTTGGTCAGAGCGAAACTGCTTGCCACTCCATGGTTGACTTCTTCCTGTTGATACAGTTGGCTGGTACGGGCGATGAACTCCAGGGCATCAAGCGTGGTATTATGGAGATGGCTGATGGCATCATTATAAACAAGTGCGATGGCAACAACGTGGAAAAGAGCCAGTTGGCGGCAAGTCACTTCAGGAATGCATTGCATCTGTTCCCCACACCCGACAGCGGCTGGTCGCCAGAGGTGCTATGCTACAGCGGTTTCTATGGCATAGGCATCAAGGAGATATGGGACATGGTGTACAGATACGTTGACTTTGTCAAGGCCAACGGCTATTTCGAACATCGCAGAGCCGAGCAGGCAAAATACTGGATGTACGAGAGTATCACCGAAAGTCTGCGCAACAGTTTCTTCCAGAATCCCACTATCGAAACAATGCTGCATGCCCAGGAACTGGCGGTACTGAACGGGGAAAAGACCTCATTCGTCGCAGCCAAGCAGCTGCTGGATGCGTACTTTGCACTCCTCCATTAGCCATTTAGGGGTGCTTGTGGCACCACATATTCCAACAGAGTTACAGTTCTTCAGCCAGTCTGGTTCTACCTCGCTGGCTGAATCTATCATATAGCTTTGCGGGTTGACCTGCAGGCATTGTGAGAAAAGTACACGGCCATTGCTGCTCTTCTTTCCGCACACGAAGAGAATGACATCGTGCCGTGATGCAAATTCTCGTATGTGGGGGATGCGGTTGGCAACCTGTCGGCAGATGGTGTCGGCAAATTTGAAGGTAGCCTCTGGCGAGATATGCTTCTGTATGTAATCCACGATGGTGCGGAAACCGTCAAGGGACTTGGTTGTCTGGCTGTAGAGACAAATGTCGCGGTTGAAATCCAACTGCTCCACTTCTTCCGGTTTCTCGATGACAATGGCTGTGCCGTCGGTTTGTCCTACCAGTCCCAGAACCTCTGCATGTCCGTTCTTGCCAAAGATGACAATCTGTTTGCTATGTTCCGTGTCGGCCTGATACTCTTTGCGGATTCTTTCTTGCAGATGCAGGACAACAGGGCATGTGGCATCAATGATGTGAATGTTGTTCTCCTGCGCCTTGCGGTATGTTGATGGCGGTTCTCCGTGTGCGCGGAGCAGTACGTTTGCATCACGCAGAGAGTTGTATGCAGCATGATCTATGGTCTCCAGACCCAGTTGCTGGAGTCGGCTGCATTCCTTTCCGTTGTGCACGATGTCTCCCAGGCAATAGAGTTTTTTACCGTTGCTCAGTTCTTCCTCAGCCTTACCTATAGCTCGTGTTACTCCGAAGCAGAAACCGCTTCCTTCGTCAATTTCAATAACCATTCCTGTTGTTCGTTTATAGTCATGTTGCTGTTGTCAAGCACAATCGCATCTTCTGCCTGCGTCAGGGGTGAGATTTCGCGGTGAGAGTCGATATAGTCGCGTTCCTTTACGTTCTTCAGAATATCCTCGTAGTTGCACTGCTCTCCCTTTGCAGTAAGTTCGTCGTAACGTCTTTGGGCACGTATTTCGGCGCTGGCTGTTACGAATATCTTCAGTTCTGCGTCGGGGAAAACTACTGTACCGATGTCGCGTCCGTCAAGTATGACACCCTTGGACTTACCCATTTCGCGCTGTTGGGCTACCATGGCTTCTCGTACAAATCCGAGTGTCGCTATTGGGCTGACATTGCTGCTGACGTCCATTGTGCGGATTCTGTCTTCCACACGTTCGCCGTTCAGATATGTGTCGGGGCGTCCGGTTTCTGGGTTGAACTTGAATGAAATCTTTATGTCGTGCATGGCTGCTTGCAGACGTTCTGTGTCTATCTTCCCCTCTGCGTCTATCATGCCATTCTGCATAGCATAATATGTGACACTGCGGTACATGGCTCCGGTGTCTATGTATATGTAACCAAGTTCTTTGGCCAAATTCTTGGCCATGGTGCTTTTGCCGCAGGATGAGTGTCCGTCAATAGCGATGGTAATCATGATTCTATTCTGTGTTTGGTTGAACTTTATCTGTTGTCTTAGTATTTGTCTTTTTATCCTTTGCAAAGGAGTATGCCAGGGTGAATGATAGGGTAGGTGCTCCGGAGTGGTAGTTGCCGTAGGCCATACCGAACTTTACCTTCTTTATGTTTATTCCAGCTCCTAAGGTCAGGCCGGCGGCATGCGAACTTCCGCCTGCCTTCATTTCATAACCGCGGCGGAAATTATAGCCCAGTCCTATCCAGAAGCGTCCTTTGGACAGGGTAAGGTCTGCTCCTATGTTAAGGTGGTTGAGAAATACCTGCAAACCTTTGATGCTTCCGTCTGGTGAGTAGTATCCTTTGCTCCAGTGGAACATGTCATAGAACATCAGGTGCAATCTTACCGGTATGTGCTGTCCCAATCCTTTGCTCAGGCCAAGCTGCAGGTCTATTGGCAACCTTTCACCAACGTCTCCGAAGGCGCTTACCTGTCCGCCAAGATTGGCTGCTACCACGGATAGGGAGAAATCCTTGTCGGAATTCAGATAGTTGATGCCAAGGTCCACAGCCAACGCTATGCTGGAGTAGCCGGCGTAGTTTGAATAAAGGAATTTGCCGTTTACTCCGCCTACCCATCTGTCGCTGAGCAGGTAACTGTATCCGCCAGCCAGGCTCATGTCAAGAGCACCAGCAGTGCCAAGTGTGTTGCCCCACTTGTCTGTTTCTGTTATGTTGCCGTAACCTACGAATTGTGCCATGGCTGCCCATGTGCCTCTCTCACCCTGGGCTTGGACGTAACTGATGTTGCCGGCCTTGCTGCCTTTCATATAGGTAAGGAAATTCAGGCTCAGTGTCTTGTCGCTTACGGAACTCATGAGTGCCGGATTGTGAAAAATGAGCGAGGCGTCATCCTCTATCAATGAGATGTTCTTACCTCCCAATGCCATGGCATGGGATGATGTGGGGAGGTTTAGAAAATCGAAAATGGACGAGCTGCCCTGTGCCTGAGCCTTGGTGCTAAGGAGCAAGAGAAAAAAGATATATGTTGAAATATTTTTAAGGCTCATAATATGCACATTTTGGTTTCAAAGATAGTGTATTTTGTGCCAATATATACGGTGGCAGGTTCAAAAATGTGTTTTGAGACAAAAAAAGTGGGTGTTTGGTGTCAGTATGTGGAAAAAATGTCCTACATTTGCCGATGCAGTTGTGTATAAAAACGAAAAAACATATAATTATGGAAGCAATCAAGACAGTTAACGAAGAATTGCGTGGCCAGAAAACCACAAGCCTGCTTATTGGCTATGTTGTAGTTTTGGCAGCTATGTTCGCTGCTTTCGAGTACACTACACGTGATGTTGTAGTCAAGGAAGAGGGCAAGATCTATGAGAGTGTTGTTTTGGAGGAAGACATGATTCCTATTACTCAGCAGCAGGAATATGTAGCTCCCCCACCACAGGCAGCTCCCAAGGTTGCAGAGATTATTAATATCGTAGACGACGAAACAGAGCTTCCTGAGGAGGAAATTGAAACCAGCGAGGAGGTTAACCAGGCTATTACTACGGTTGTGGGTACTGGCGCACCCAGCGCAGTTGCTGCAGGTCCTGTTGGTCCTGTTGTTGAGGAGGTTGATGATGACCGTGTTTACGATGTCGTTGAAGAGAATGCTTCTTTCCCTGGCGGTGACGAAGAGTGTATGAAGTGGCTTAAGAACAACATCAAGTATCCCAGCATTTGTCAGGAGCAGGGTGTTCAGGGCCGTGTTATTGTTGCATTCGTTGTAAACCGTGACGGTTCTATTGTTGACGTTAAGGTTGTTCGTTCTCCTGATGAGCACTTGTCTGCAGAGGCTGTGCGCGTAGTAAAGATGATGCCAAAGTGGAAGCCTGCACGTCAGGGTAACAAGACTGTACGTTCTCGCTTTAACTTGCCTGTAATGTTCCGTTTGGGTTAATAACAACATAAATATATTATGTACAGTTCAGAAGAAATTCTGGCTATGGTAAACCAAGGGCTGGACGCTCTCCATCTGGAGCGCCAGCCCTTTGGTCTTTACAAGCCTATTCGCTATGTTTTGAGTGCTGGCGGCAAGAGGATTCGTCCTGTCCTGTTGCTGATGACATATAATATGTATAAGGATGATGTGCGTCCTGCTCTGCCTACTGCGGTTGGTATAGAGACTTATCATAACTATACCCTTCTTCACGATGATGTGATGGATAGGGCAGAGGTGAGGCGTGGCAGACCTTGTGTCCATAAGGTGTGGAACGAGAATACTGCCATCCTTAGCGGTGACAGTATGCTTGTGATGGCCTATCAGTTGGTGGCGCAATGCCCCGAGGAGTATCTGAAGAGAGTGTTGGATCTCTACACTGTTACGGCACTGGAAATCGGTGAGGGACAGCAGTATGATGTGGATTTCGAGAATCGTATGGATGTTAAGCCAGAGGAATATATCGAGATGATACGTCTGAAAACCAGTGTGCTTCTTGCATGTGCTGTTAAGATGGCTGCTATTCAGGCTGGTGCTCCGGCTGAGGAGTGCGACCTGCTTTACCGCTTTGGCGAAAGTGTGGGACTTGCTTTCCAGCTGCAGGATGATATGCTTGATGTTTATGGAGATTTTGAAACCTTCGGTAAGAAAATCGGCGGTGATATCCTTTGCAACAAGAAGACCTATCTGCTGATTAAGGCTCTTGAGGGTGCCAACGAGGAGCAGCGTGCCGAACTTGAATCGTGGATTAATGCAACGGAATATGATCCAGAAGAGAAGATCTCCGCAGTTACAAGACTCTATAATGAGATAGGTGTCCGTTCTGTGTGCCAGGATTTGGTCAATAAGTATTTCGAGGATGCTCGCGTGTATCTTGAACAG
>JAFYVX010000079.1 GCA_017558255.1 Bacteroidaceae bacterium | reverse complement strand
GCTGTGGCCATTTCTCCCTTCCGGGTGTTGCACACGATGGTGGAGTAATTTCGCTTGCAACCTTTCAGGTCAGGAAAAATCTCAGCCAATCCCTTGCAGTCTGCAATAGTCAGGTCTGCAGGGCGCCTTATGTCTCGGTACTTACAATTATCTCCACAAGAGGGTCGTAGGATGTCTTGCTTGAGAAAGAGTTGCTGGTAGGGGTCGGATACGATATAATATATTCCATTGGCGGTAGACACCTTGGACATATACTCCTCCTCTATCATTCTTCTTTTTGTCCTGAATTCATAGGCCAAAACCTCTGAATCGAGTTGTGTGCCTATCTCCTTGATACATTCGGCGAAGACCAACGGACTACCTTGACCATGACATATGAGATCGATTGTGAGCAAATGCTCATACTCCTTTCTCAAGAATTTCCTCAATCCGTCAACCTGACAAGGACAGCCACAGAAGACGGCCTTCTTGCCTTTCTGCAAATGAGTGCGTATCTCGATAAAGGTGTTCTCAATAGAACTTGCCATGTATTTGGACTTGCACAAGGGGGGTATATTGCGAAACCCCACTACACCTATGTGGTGCACAGTGAAGCCTCTCCAAGCAGCTCCGACTATCAGTGAATCATCTTCCGTCCAGTGGCGGACTATCTCGCTGAATGCTCCTCCAGACGTGCTACGATGCCAGATGGCGTAGTCCTTGGAAACTGCGGCATACACGCTTTTGGGGTGCGTACATTCGGACTTTTCCTTGAACGAAGGACAAACCCTTTCACATAGACCACATTCGATACACTCGTCAGTCGACTCCGGATAGAGGAAACCCTCCTCGTCGGCTTTCATGCTTATACAACGCACCGGACAGGCGGAATAGCAGGCAGAGCAGCCGGTGCAGTTCTCTTTATGTGGATTGAACTTCAACATATCAGTCTATAAAGCCTTTCTTAAGTAGGTGAGCGAATGCAAACGCAACTCTGTCAGTTGGCGCTCGAAAAATTCATAGTCTATGGCTTGCGACTCGTCCATTTCTGAGGTGGGAGATATGATGCGGTGGCCTATACCGAAATAGTTCTGTAGTTGCCTAATACGTGAATTTTGGCATATGGGACTATCCTCGGCAAAGCGGACGAGCGTCCAAAGGTCCTTGTGAAAAAGCAGTGAGAAGATGGAACCGTGATATGAATCGGTAAAGACAGCGGTGGCATTGTCTACAAGCCACAGGAACTGGTCCGCACCCACATTCTCCAGTCTGTGCATCCACTCTGCATCAGACTCCTTATCGGAACATCCTACTATCTGCAATCCATGCCTCTTGGCATACTCCTCCACCCTTTCTCTATACTGGTGTGTCTTGTTCAGGAAGTAACAGAACAGGTATCTTCCAGCTATCGGAACATCAAGCTGCCGTTCCATATTACGGTAAACCTGTACCTCTATCATCAGAGTGGGATCAAGAACCACCTGTGCATCAACATGGCATCTGCTCTTTAAAAGGTCCCTACCCTCTTCCTCACGGACAGCAATGGCATAGAAGGAAGAAAGGTTACTGGCATATGTATCTGCAAGTTCGTCGGGGATATGGTTCAAGCCAACGCTTGCGGCATAGGACACCTTGCGCACTCCATCAGGTACATAGGCTCCCATATATATAGGCTTGTACACATTAGGAGCCCATATCTGGTCTGCCCCATACACGAGAGAACGGTATCCTCTAATCCTGGATGGAAGACTCTCTGGACGCTCAAAGCGGTTGGTCTGCCTCAAATATCTTTCCTGAAAGCGCAGAGCATTAGGGACAGAGTATTTGCTGCGAATACGCGGAGAGAGCTGTCCGATGGTATTGCGCAACACTCGCCTCGCGATATCCTTCCACCAGACACGCTTATCAAGGCGAGGATTACGGTAATTAATAATGCTGACATCATACCCCAGCCCTTCTATCAGTTTCTGCAAGGCAAAGGCCTGAAGACTGCTGCCGAAATTGAAATAATAATGCCAGGTCAATATTCCTACCTTATCTTTCATAATATTTTTTCAATAGACTTAAAATATAACCGAACTCACTGTTGCGTGTCAGCAAGGAAAGTCCAATGTATAGAACGCCTCCTATAACGGAATCTACCAAAAGGGTGTAGGCATCAGGCAAGAGCACATAGTGATTGAAAACGGATATTGTCACAAACACACAGGTACCCATCAGGAGCGACGGACAAATGTCGGCAAACTGTTCCTTATAAGAATAATGCAGTAATCTACGGTTGGGGTAGGCATTGATTATCGTAAACAATGCAGAAAGGAGAGCCATATTTATGACTATCGCCTCTACGCTAATCCAAACAACCGCAAGCAAAGCCAGCATCTCTATCAGTTTCTTGACAAGTTCCAGGTTGAGACAAGTGTCGCTTCTACCAATGGCCTTCAGTGCCTGCATATTGGCAGTGTGGATAGGCATAAACAGGAACACCACACAGAACCATTGCATCAGCGGCACACAGCCAAGCCATTTCTCCGTGAGGAGCAGCCTGACAAAGGGTTCTGAGACAGCAGCCAGTCCCAACATGATGGGAGACATGATGTAGGAGCAAAAACGTATTGACTGGCGTGTTGTCTGCCTTATCTGCTCCATATCGTCCTGCTCGTTTGCCATCTTTGGAAACAATACGGCACCGATGGAGGAATTGATGTTCGTGACAACTAATGAGGGGAACTGCTTTCCTCTGTCAAAGTATGCGAGATCCTGTGCTGCATATACCTTTCCTATAATAAGTGCCCTTATCTCCTGGTAACCGGTTATCAACACATTCGCGCCCAACAGTTTAACTCCGTATGCAAACAGCGACCTCAAACGTGAGAATGAAAATTCCAGCGTCGGACCCTTACGGGTGATGGCATAGAGAGTGAAAGTGTTTACTATAGTGGCAGTGAGCTGCTGATACACAATGGACCATATACCATATCCCATATAAGCCATTGACAGTCCGACCACAGCAGAGCATATAGTGCCAACAAGAGTGGCCCAAAAGAAGTTTCTAAACATCATCTGCTTCTGCACATAGGCCTGCTGGACGGAATTTATGGCAAATATCACCACCTGTATGCCAAGCACTCGCAACACTGGTGTCAGTATTTCATATTCTTCGCCATAGAAGGAAGATATTAAGGGTGCAACGAAATAAAGAACCGCATATAGCAGTACGGAGCAGAAGATGGAAAAATAAAGTACGGTTGAGAAGTCCTTGTCGTCTGCATCCTTCTTCTGGATAAGCGCACTGCTAAACCCCCCATCTATGAGCACATTGGCAAAGACAATGAATATTGACACCATTGCCACTGCACCATAGTCAGATGGCGAAAGGATGCGCGCAAGCACAATGGAAACGACGAGTTGTACGAGTTGTGCCGACATTCGCTCTAAAAATTTCCATAAAAGATTATTTAATGTTGATGCCATCTCACTACAATTACTAAGTATGCTTAACAAGGATAAACTTTATACACTTGACAAACATCTGTTTTTACTTCACCTCTGCCTTGAACCAAATCTTCAGTATAACTCAAATAACGGTCATATATTTTTGAGTGAACATTATCTTGATTGGTAATAATAATACAATAGATAACGACCTAATAAACATTCGTGATTCATTAAATCGAAAATTTATAGCCTATTATCTTCCATTCCTATAAGTTTGAACAACTTTCCTCTCTATGCTCAATATGTTTTTCAACGCTCCTAACATTCTTGTAATATAAAACATCAGATTATAACTCAGAGGATTTTGAAAATAAATCCTGGTATATTGAAACATTACATTTAGCCAATTATCTAATAAGTATTTTAACGGTTGCTTGGTCGTAACTGCCGAGTTATCTCTATATCTTCTGTAATATATTGCCTGAGTAGATGCAAAATCAACATACTTAAAAGATTTAGATATCATAAACATAAACAGACAATCTTCACCATTGGAAAGGGATGTGTCAAATTTATAATCCCTGACATAGTCACGAGGTATCAGTTTCATACAAGGACCAGAAAAAAACTTTCTGGCTTTAGTATATTTTTGTTTACCAAACTTCGCTCTATCCATATAATGAGTTGTCAACGCTGACGGCAACTGAGCCATGTCCCCATCAATAAATGCATATGGATAACAAAGAGATATAGTATCATTTGAAGCAATGGAAAACATCTCCTCCAAAAAAGACGGAGAAACGAAATCATCATCGTCTATAAATGTAACATATTCTCCTTTTGCACATGATAATGCCACATTTCTTGCGTTAGAAACACCTGCCTGCAAAGAATGAATAAAATTTACATTCATATGAGACATTTTATTGGCTATATAAGTTTCTATCTCTATCTGGTAAGGTTCTGTGCATCCGTTTAATACCAATATTATTTCAAAATTTTTCTTTTGAAATGTCTGATTAGCCAAAGATTCTAAACAGGTAAATAAATATTCCTGTGGCTTGTAAGTTGGAACTATTACAGATATCTTCATCTTGTTCACCCGAGCAATACAATTGTG
>JAFYVX010000078.1 GCA_017558255.1 Bacteroidaceae bacterium | reverse complement strand
GGCATAGACTCCGGAGCGCGACCGTCCTTCTGGAGCATTTCGTTGTAGAAAGCCTGACGTCGTTCCTCGTCCTCCTGCCACCATAGGCGCAGAGTGGGCATGTCGTGCGTAAAGATGGTAACAACAGACATATAGGGATTGTTCTCAAGATGAGCAAAGCGAACACCATAGTCCTTGGGCATGGTCTGTATTTCCAGAGACAGAATCCTCAACTGACTCATTACCGGTGCCACGCAGGCTGGTACCATACCCAGGTCTTCTGCGCAGCAGAGCATCTGCGTTGCCTCAACAAGAGCAGGCAGCTTCTTCATGGCCTCCGCACCCCAGAAATCGTTGTGGCGACGGTAATAGAAATCGTCGTATATGCGGTTGAACGCTTCCTGTTCGGCAGATGCAAGGGACTTGTATATGTAGGTATTGTGTACTGAAATCCTGGGAACAAAGCCTTCGCCCAAAGGAAGGAAGAGAACATTCTGCACCAACTTGCAGAGAGCATCCCTCATCTGGCGGGCATGAGGATTGTCGTCAACATTGCCGAAATGATTGTGGATTTGCTCTTCCGTCTGGAATTCCGCCTTCATCTTATACCAATCGGGGCCCATGGCTTCCAGGAAGAGGGAGCGTATTTCCTCCACATCGGCATCGCTCTTCAGCAGGGTGCGCAGGAAAGCGTCGGTAATATAAGGTGTAGTGAAGAACTTTTCTCTCCACTCCAGACCGAATCCCTCTATCTCTTCCACACTGAGAGGCAGGCATGGTTCGAAATGCCCGAGCAGACCGCTCCTTGCAGAAACGGGAATCTCCCATATACGGAAGAAGCCGAGAACGTGGTCAATGCGGTATGCGTCGAAATACTCTGCCATCTTGCGGAAACGGCGTATCCACCACTGGTTGCCGTCCTGTTGCATGCGCTTCCAGTTGTAGGTGGGGAAACCCCAGTTCTGCCCGTCCTCGCTGAAATCGTCGGGTGGAGCACCGGCACTGCCCAGCATATTGAAATACTCAGGCTCTGTCCATGCCTCCACACTGGTGCGGGATATGCCGATGGGTATGTCTCCCTTGAGCAGTACGCCATTGTTTCGTGCATAGGATGTTACCTCTGACAATTGTGCTGAAAGAAGATACTGGACGTAAATGTAGAACCCTACCTCGGCACTCTTCTCCGTTGCATAGGCACGCACCTCCTTCTCGTCATAGACGGAAAGCATGTGCCAAGCGGGGAAGTAACTAGTACCCTCCTCGTCCCTGCGATGGCAGAACACGCTATAGGATATAAGCCACTCCTCGTTTCTGCGAATGAAGTCCTTGCATGCAGGAGAGCCAAGAACAGAAGCGCCCTCCTGAGCGTACAATCTGTGCAGATAGCGCATCTTCAGGTGGAAAGTGCGTTCATAATCCACCTGTGCCAGGGCATTAAGTTCCTCACGCTCGCGATTGTAGTCCTGCATAAAGGTCTCATCGGAAACACAGGGCAGCTGACTGAGATCCAGATACAGGGGATGCAGGGCATAGATGCTGATGGCATTATATGGATAGCAATCACGCCAGGTAGATGTCTGGGTGGTGTCGTAGATGGGTAACAACTGTATCACGCGCATACCGGTTCGGTTGGCCCAATCCACAAGCATGCGCAGGTCGCCAAAGTCGCCTGCTCCCTGGCTATGCTCGCTACGGAGGGAGAAGACGGGGATAACGACTCCTGCCGTTTTCCAATGCTCGTCGGCCATGCGCAGACGGCGGTCCCAAATGACCTGTACAGAATTGGATGGCAATACCATATTGTCGCGCGAAATGTTAGGAGAGTAGTTCTCCAACTGATACTCCTCGGGGGCGAAATGCTCAATCTTGGGCGAAATGCGGTTCTCGCCACCCTCCCAGGCTATCAGTTCTCCGCTGTTCTCGTCTATCACCACATACTTGTACTCAAAGGGGAACTTAAGACCTGTTGCACTAAGCGACAGGCACCATTCGTGCGTGCCGCCACGGCTCATCCTCATGGCACGTTCGGGCATCCACTCGCCCAACTGGGGCAAGGAGCCCAACAAGGCCAGTTGCTGACCCTTCACCAGTTGCGGTGCCTGAACACGGAACAAGAGAGTACGGTCGTAGTAGGTAATCTCTGGTTCCTGAGCCAATGTGCGTGCCACGCAATGACTATAGGCCGAAGAATAGAGATGACTCAGTATGGGAATCTCCTTCCAGTAATCCTGCAAGATGAAGGTCTTGCTCTGTTCGTAAGGGAATGTCCTGGGAACTCCGCACCATTCACGGCGTACAACCTCATCGCCAGAGGCTATATAATAATTGTAACTGAAGGACTGTGCATCCTTTTCATGAAGAACCACTTCCCCACTCCAGTTGGCACCATCCTGTGTATTCAACCGGTGAGTATGAATGAGATCTGCGCCACGTCTGCGCTTTATTGAAATCTCCACACGGACATCCTGTCCCCATGCAGTACGGTACTCAAGTTTGAATTGAAGTTTCATATTGTTGTAATAAAACTATATATTTCTTTTCTGCAAATATACGAATAAACGAGTGAAAAAATATCAAGCTCGCTTGAATATTTTCTCCCAACGAGTGAAAGTATATTCGAGTCTACCTCAAATATACAAATAAACGAGTGAAAAAATATCAAGCTCGCTTGCGTTAGCAAACCAGCAGTTTCCCAATAGGAGAACTACAGTTCTCTTGTATGGAAACTATAGTTCTCCTATTGGGAAACTCATGTGTCAATACTATCAGTGTCAGTATTTCCTAAAGAACCTGTCAAATACAGTCATATCATTAATCAGAATTTGCACTTGTTGTATATTTGTATTTAACCCAATGTCATGTTTCCCTCCACTACAGCCCGTGCTGCAATAAAAGATATGATTAAAATCCCTGTTTCCGATACCCACGTCCACCATAGCCTGTGTCAGGAACGGGAATATGAGCTGCAACAGACTCCCAAGCACCATTCCCATAAGGAGCTGGAAGAATAGTTTTTTATAAGGCAACAGGTAACGTATGAATGATGCAAAACTCTTTTCTCTTGCCTTGAATTCGTCTTCCACCTGTCCAAAGTTTACCCCAGGTTCCAGCAAGAGAGCAGTTCCGCAGTCCTTTCCTGCCACTTTGGTACTAAGCCAGCATTTGCAGAACTCCTCTTTATTGTAACATAGTTTTTGCGAGGCAGGATCTGCTATGTATATCTTGTAGTCATCCGAAAAGCGTTTCCTCCTGATGTCATAGCAAACAACGAAGTGATTTTGGTTCCAATGCAGAATGCAAGGCAATACAGCCTCATTTGCGAGTTGTTCAAAGGAAATCTTTACCCCCAGCGTATGCATTCCCAGATATTCTGCAGCATCGCTGATACCAAGCATGGATACTCCTTCACGGGAGATGAAACTATGTTCGCGCAGCATCTCAAGAGAATACTGACGGCCATAGTACTTGGCTATCATGCGAAGACATGCTGGACCGCAGTCTGCAGATTCTTGCTGGTGGTAATGTGGAAATTTGCTTATATACATACTTTCATTGTTTTACAAAGTTTCCATCAACAATCATAGTCAAGTCCTCAATCTCGTATTCGTCAGGCAGTTCAAAGCCATTGACAAGTATTGTCGGTGTTGCAACAAGATTAGACCTTTTTCGCCATTCCTTATGCTTGCTCAATTCTTTTTCAACATCATCATTGTGAATCTGATAAGAGCATTCCTTTACGAGGTTTTCGTGATTGTTCTTCTCGCCTGCATACCATTTTGTGAATCTTTCTCTTGAACTCTGCTGGTCAGCAAAATCGTAACAAGAAATCAGGTATCTGCTGTAGTGTGTTTGCAATGAAAAAGCCCAGCCCGATCTCGCTCCAGCTTATTCCGAATACCTTTGCGTTTGGAGCATCAAGTACACTATTGCAATCTGCATGATGAAAAAGTGAACACACTCTGTCGCCATATTTGCTTTCGTTAAACAGTTGCTTCTGCATCAGCATAGCACAGACTGCCATTCCCATTATACTTAGAAGTAACTCCGGGAAATAGAAGAAAGATAGAGTTCCAGTTGCGACATTATTGGTTAGTCCAACAAAAAATGCAAGGACAAGCAAGGCAGGAATGCTATACAGCTTTGCTTTAGACAAGATTTCCTCTCGCTCATGCTTTTTCAAATCTGGTTCTACAGCTTCCGTGGTTTCACTGACAACCAAAGCATTGCCCGTCCAGGTCTGTTTGAATACATCATGTTCAACCTCAGTTTTCTTGCCATGAAGCATGTATGTGATCTTTTCATCTGTACAATCTAATCCTATGGCGAAGTCACCATGAGTATGTAGAATACATGGAAAGTTCAACGTATTGAGATCTTTTGACTCTATACGCACACCAACAGTATTCACACCATACACGTCAAGCATCTTTTTAAGACCATACATGTTGTCTCTATGTGGATGACCATTATATAAATTAGTAGCAAATTGATGAGTATAATCAATTTGTAATGCGTCCAAAAATAATTCAAATATTGTTTTCATTCAAAATCGATTTGTTAAATTATTTGTCACTGCCATAATATTTGCAATACCCAAGGGGCAATCTTCTTGCTTTACTAAAGAATGTCTTTCTCTAAATAGTGTCCGCTGAATTAATATTTTACCGTGACCATCGGGTTGCGGATGATACCCACAAGAGAGGCGATTAGTCGTAATGTGTGCCAGATTTCGTTCAGAGCATGACAAAGCTCCTTAAGGAACTTCATCACGTTTTTGACAAAGTAGCACATTCCTGTCCAGCATCTTGCTGTTTCCGGAAGCTTCGCTCTTATGTTGTCGGCACGATAGATTCTCTTGCCGGTACCGAATGAGCATTCTATTTCGTTTCTCTCTCCAACGGCCTTGGCCATTCTGGCCTTGACATCAGGAGAAGGAGGGGCCTTCGGTGGACGTCCAAGAGGTTTGCAGTACGAACGGACTTCCAAGTCCTCAAGTATATCGCGGTTAGTCCTGCTCATGTATATCTTGTCCGAAAGGACTGTGGCAGGGAGGTGGCCGAATCGTTCTTTGAAAAGTAGAATCTGAAGTGAGAGGTCAGAGCTTTCGTTGTATGCATCCCAGCTATGGTGATCGACAAACGTATAGCCCTCCACGATGCTGGCTCCTATCTTGGCGCCAAACTCAGTATTGGCCTTTGCCTTCCCCCTTACTATGGGGCGTACGTGAGGCTGGAAGATGCTGACGATGCGGTCTGCACAGTGGTGGACTCCCTTGCGGAACATTTCCTTCTGCTGATTGAGCATCGTACATATTGCAGAGAGTATCTTCTTCGTAGGAGTGAAGTACCTGTTCGTCGCCGGGTTGAAAACCAGGATGTCAAACAGCATGCGTACTGCCTTCTCAAGGTATGCAATCATCATCCCAAGTGAGTCTTTGAGGAACTTGCCGCCCTTCTTCTTGCGCTTGACGACTTCAAGATAGACAGCCCTTGCGTTTGAGTAGGGAGTCTTGGGCTTACGGACGTCATATCGCTCGCAGATGTCCGTAGTGTACTCATCAATGATACGCAGACCATCGTTTACGATGTCAATGTCCACGGGGTAGCGCACCTCTGCATTGGCACATGTGGCATCTATCTTGAGAACCCCTTTGTGCAGGCGTCCCTTGCTATCAGTAAACTCCTGTGCATCAGGATTGGCTGGTGCTGGTGAAGGTGGCTCGGGACTGTTCCCTTTGTCCGGTCCTTCTTCATCCTTGCGTTTCTCCTCTTGTTTAATGCGCTGCTCCTTTAGCAGAGATACAGTCATGTCGTTCAGTTCCTCCTCGCTTATGCGCTTGCGGATTGTGACAAAGAGGCTTGGATCGAACACGGGCTTGGTGGTGTATTCAGGCAAACCGCACATGTATTGCATGTAGGGATTCTCCTGAATCATCTGGATGGTTTCTTCATCGCCAAGGTTTAGCTTGTGCTTGATGATCATGGCACCAATGATGAGACGGGCAGGTTTGTTTCCTGCACCTTTGACCTGGTTGTTGAGTTTGGAATTGTACCTCTTTTCTATCTCTGCCCAAGGAAGAAGGTCGCCAAGCATAACCCAACGGTTGGTCTTGTCCAGCTCTTCAAGGGAAGAGCGGAACAGGTCGAAGGTCAGTTGCTTATTCTGGGACGTAAACTTCATCTTACTCAGATTTTAACTCTATAAAGGTACAACATTTATGTTAAACAAACAAATATAAAGTGTTATAAATAACTAAATGTCAGATAAATAAATATTATTCAGTAAACACTAAATATAATAAGTAGGCAATAGCCACCGTGTCATTTTTTGGGGGGATTCTTGT
>JAFYVX010000077.1 GCA_017558255.1 Bacteroidaceae bacterium | reverse complement strand
TACTCCTGCTGTATGCCAGGGAAAAGCGTCAGTATGAAGATGCCCGTCTCCATGCAGTAGTGCGGAGTGAAGGGAACATCTGGCTTGGGACGGCGGATATGCAGAGTGTCGTACTTGATGTTTATACCCGCCTCGGCCAAGGGAGGATAGTTGTACGAACGGAAGGCATTGAACCCTTCTGCATTTATCTTGGTGGTACGGTTGCCACGCATCAGCACGCTTTCAAAGAAGATGCACACCTCGGGCACCATAGACTCCCCTGCAGAATTGCGGGCAGCGGCTATCTCTATGGACGTAAGCAGATTCTCCTTTCCGTCCGTGCGCAACTTGCCTATGGGCAGCTGTGCCCCCGTTATCACCACCGGCTTGGCAATATTCTCCAGCATGAAACTCAGGGCAGAAGCCGTGAAAGCCATAGTGTCCGTGCCGTGCAGCACCACAAAGCCATCGTAGGCATCGTAGTTGTCGGCAATGACCTGTGCTATCTTCACCCAGTGCATGGGTTCCATGTCGCTGGAATCTATGGGCGGTTCGAACGTATAGGTCTGTATCTGCAGATGCAGGCGTTTCAGTTCCGGCACATAATGCTGAAACTGGTCGAAGTCGAAATTCAGTAAAGCCCCCGTCTCTGGGTTCTCTATCATACCTATGGTTCCACCCGTATATATGAGCAGTATGGATGGTTGCGTATTGTTGTTCATATCATCTCAATGTTATATCATCCCCCCCTTGTCCGTAACAGCAGATCTTAGCATACCCAGCACTTCAATGTCTGCCGGAAGCCATTTCACCGTGTCCAGTTCCTCGCGTGAAAGCCACAGTGCCGCCTTATGTTCGTTCAGCGTCCAGGAATCCGATGCCAGAGTGCAAAGATAGCAGTGCATGGTAAGGTGAAACTTGGGATAGTCATACTCCACGGTGCACAGGAATCTGTCAATGTCTATCGGAGCCGACAGTTCCTCCAGAATCTCACGCCTCAGGGCATCCTCCGGAGCCTCGTCCGCCTCCATTTTGCCACTGGGAAACTCCCACCAACCCTTCCACTCGCCATACCCCCTCTGCGTGGCAAGTATCTTTCCATCCTTGCAGATAATTGCTGCTACAACCTCTATTTGCTTCATGGAGTTACGATATCGATCAAATAATTTGTTGGCGAGGCATAGTAATGCCCTTCAAGTTTGGTTACAAATTTAGCAATTTCTTCTCTATCTCCAATCTATCCTCCACTAAATCTTTTCTATTCGATACTTGTTTGACAAATTTTATCCGCTCACACAAACGTACGGAAGCTATGTCGATATCCAAAGGTCAAAGCCTGCTAACAAGGATAAATAGAGCTGTCTTTCTAATGAGAGTTTCACATTGAAAACTTCAGAGCAGTGGTTCCATGTAAGTATGTGGAACAGCATCACACCTTTATGGAAAAACTATGCAAAAAAAAGCGCCTCCCCTATGGTCAGGGAAGGCGCTCGATTTATTGCAATTTAGAATTATTCGGCACTTGCTGCGGTCTCTTCAGCAGTCTCTGCTACGGGAGCCTCAGCTACAGGAGCTTCTGCTGCCTTCTTGCCAGAGCGACGTGTGCGCTTAGCCTTCTTGGCAGTCTTTGCCATGTTCTCGTCGAAGTCTACCAACTCGATGAAGCACATGGGTGCATTATCGCTGGGACGGTTGCCAGTCTTGATAATGCGGGTGTAACCACCGGGACGGTCGGCAACCTTTGCGCTGATGGTGCTGAACAGCTCGGTGATAGCCTGCTTGTCCTGCAGGTAGCTGAACACTACGCGACGTGCATTGGTTGTATCTTCCTTTGAGCGGGTGATCAGGGGCTCTACATACTTCTTCAGAGCCTTGGCCTTAGCCACAGTCGTAGTGATTCTTTTGTGCATGATCAGAGAAACGGCCATGTTGCTCAGCATAGCTGCTCTGTGGGATGCAGTACGACTCAAATGATTGAATTTCTTATTATGTCTCATAAGTTTTCTTAATCTTTATCTAATTTGTATCTTGAGATGTCGGTTCCAAACGACAGATTCAGACTCTCCAGCAAATCATCAAGCTCGGTGAGCGATTTCTTACCGAAGTTGCGGAACTTGAGCAGGTCAGTCTTGTTGTACTGTACCAGGTCGCCCAAGGTGTCCACGTCGGCAGCCTTCAAGCAGTTGAGGGCGCGAACGCTGAGGTCCATGTCGACGAGCTTGGTCTTCAGCAACTGACGCATATGCAGAACTTCCTCGTCAAACTCCTCATTGCTCTCAGCATCGCAGTTCTCCAGAGTGATCTTATCATCAGAGAAGAGCATGAAGTGATAGATGAGAATCTTGGCGGCTTCCTTCAAAGCGTCCTTCGGGTGAATGGAACCATCAGTTGTGATCTCCAGGACGAGCTTCTCGTAGTCAGTCTTCTGCTCTACGCGATAGTTCTCTACTGCATATTTCACGTTTCTGATAGGAGTATAAATTGAATCGATGGGTATAACATTCACATCGGTGCAGTACTCGCGGTTCTCCTCGGCGGGAACGTAGCCACGACCTTTGTTTATGCTAATCTCCATCTGCATCGTTGCCTTGGCATCCAGATGGCAAATAACTAAGTCAGGGTTTAACACTTCAAATCCAGTCAGATACTTATTGAAGTCACCAGCCTTGAGTTCTGTCTTGCCCTCAACTTTGATGCTCATCTTCTCTGTCTCGAATTCATCTACTAACTGCTTGAAGCGAACCTGCTTCAAGTTAAGTATAATGTTGGTAACATCCTCCTTTACACCGGGTACGGTAGCAAACTCGTGCTCTACACCACGGATTGAAACTGTATTGATGGCAAAACCATCAAGTGAAGAAAGAAGTATGCGGCGCAAAGCATTACCTACGGTAGTACCGAAGCCACCCTCCAGAGGACGGAACTCGAACTTGCCGTACTTGTCGTCCGCCTCCAACATTAATACCTTATCAGGTTTTTGAAATGCTAATATCGCCATCCTTAATTATTATTTAGAGTACAATTCAACGATTAACTGCTCCTTGATATTCTCAGGAATATCTGCGCGCTCGGGCTTGTGAAGCAACTTGCCAGACTTGGTAGCCTCGTCCCACTCGATCCAGGGATACTTGCTGTGGTTGAAACCTGCCAGCGCATCACCGATAACCTCGAGGTTCTTGGCACGCTCGCGAACACCCACTATCTGACCGGGCTTAACTGCATAGCTGGCGATGCCTACAACCTTACCGTCAACGGTAATGTGCTTGTGGTTAACCAACTGACGAGCAGCACGACGGGTGGGAGCGATACCCAAACGGTATACTACGTTGTCCAGACGGCACTCGAGGTTCTGCAACAGAATCTCACCGGTAATACCGCTGGTACGTGCAGCCTTCTCGAACATGTTGCGGAACTGCTTCTCCAGAACACCATAGGTGTACTTAGCCTTCTGCTTCTCAGCCAACATCACACCGTACTCAGAAGTCTTGCGACGACGGTTGTTGCCATGCTGACCGGGAGGGAAGTTTCTGCGTGAACGTACTTTCTCAGAGCCCAAAATGGTCTCGCCGAAACGGCGGTCAATTCTTGATTTAGGTCCAGTATATCTTGCCATAATCTTTTACTTACTTTAATTTAGGTCCTTAGTTATTATACTCTTCTTCTCTTGGGAGGACGGCAACCGTTGTGAGGAAGGGGAGTAACGTCGATAATCTCGATTACCTCAATGCCTGCACCGTGAATAGTACGGATAGCAGACTCGCGGCCGTTACCGGGACCCTTAACGTATGCCTTAACCTTGCGCAGACCCAAATCGTAAGCGATCTTTGCACAATCCTGTGCT
>JAFYVX010000076.1 GCA_017558255.1 Bacteroidaceae bacterium | reverse complement strand
GCAGAGGAACGCACCAGAATAACACCATAGCAACTGAAGCCTACAAGAATCATGGTCACGCAAGACAGCACAAGCCTCCTTGTTCCATGCCAGCGCCTCAAGCCCCAAGCAACCAGTACGGAAAGCAACAATATAAAGCCAACAAGTCCGGAATTGAAAGGAAGTCCCAACAGATTAACCGCCAACAGCTCTGCCCTGCCTGCCAACCACAATACACCGGGGACAAGTCCATAGAGTATGCCGCCGAGCAAAAGAAAACTAACCGACAGAGCCTTGCACACTCCCCACATGGATGCCTGTTTCGTTTTCCTGAAATAGTATACCAGCACCATGGCAGGTATGCAAAGAAGGTTCAGCAGATGCACACCTATGGAAAGTCCTATCAGATATGATATCAACAATATCCAACGATTGGAATCTGGACTATCTGCCTCGTCCTCCCACTTGAGAATTAACCAGAACACCAGTGCCGTAAGAAAACTGGAATAGGCATAAACCTCCGCTTCCACGGCAGAGTACCAGAAGGAATCGCTGAACATGCATGCAAGAGCACCTACCAGGGCGGAACCCTCTACCAGAAGAAGGTCCTGCACACGCACCACCTCGGCATAACCGCACACCAGACGACGCATAAGATGCGATATCGTCCAGAACAAAAGCATAATGCAACCGGCACTGAGCAAGGCAGACATGATATTCACCATATATGCCACTTGCGAAGGGTCGGACGCGAACTGGGAGAACAGGTTGGCCGTAAGCATGAAGAAAGGCGCACCTGGCGGATGTCCTATCTCCAACTTGTAGGCGGAAATGATAAATTCGGAGCAATCCCACAGACTGGCAGTGGGTTCAACCGTAATACAATAGAAAGTGGCGGCAATGGTAAAGACCAGCCACCCTACAATACGGTCAATAAGTTTGAATTGGTTTTGTTGCATGATTGCACGGATTAGGATTCTCCGGCAAAGGTATGAACAAAGGGCATACCCTCATGCAAAATCTACCTTACATTACCCTTACAATTACCCTACAACAAAGGAGGAATCTCACCTCATTCGCACTACTAACGGGCATTATCTTCCATTTCATCGGCAAGGAAGTATTCCCGTCCTCTCTTGTTCTCTATCCTGTAGGAGGATGATTGTCTTGCCAACGAAGACTTCATTCTGCTGATAAAGGTATATAGTGTGTCATCGGGATTATCCTTCTTTGGCCAAAGGGCAGAGCATATCTCCTCTTTGGTAAGAGTACGGGTGGGACTTGCCAGAAACATGTTCATAAGTTGCTCCTGCATTGGAGTCAGAGTCAGGTCTGCACGCATGGACGAATGGACAACCGCCACTTTGAAAAGTCTGCGGTTAGCAAGCACAAAAACAAGCATCAGCAACCCTGTAAGGAAGGAAAGCACTGGCCACGCCATGCCGGCATGAGCGAATACGCTTGCCACAGAGGGATTGGCATAAGCACGTACCGCGAGAACCACATCCTTACCTTCAACAGCACATCCTGCCAGCATGATTGTGTCGCTGCATATACGGGCATGGGGAGTTTCAACGCCATAACCTTCCCTTTGCACATGAACGAGGGAATAGGATACATGTGCCGTATCACGCAGAGAGGGGATACGCAGAAAGTTGGCAAACCCCTGATGATTGCCATTGAACGTAAGCATGGGACTCCCTTGCATGCAAGACAAGGAGTCAAGCATATCTTCCACCTTTACATCTGCTACTGCTGTGCGTTGCAGAGCCTGATTCAGGTCCTCTGTCATCTCTGCCTTGGCCTGATCATAGCATCTCCATCCCGTGACAACGGACACTGCAATCATCAGTAATGGGAATACCACCATATAACGTAGGTTCTTCATTCTTACGTGCGTGTTATCGTTTAAGTCCATCTCATCGTTTTCCCAGTAGCTCGCGAGCTGTTTCTATCAGAGTATCCTTGCCCTTCAGCACATCCTCGGTCTTCAGCTCGCATGGTATGGTGGGAGCGATACCAAATTCTATGTGCTGCTTCTCCTTGTCAAACTGAGGACATGCACTGAAACGCACCAACCAACCGTTGGGCAATTCGCTTGTAAAGGGCATGCCACCGCCACCGCCCGTACTGTCTCCCAAGGTGCGGACATTAGGGCAACACAGCATATCACGGACGAAGGTGTTTGTAGCACTGTAGCATCCTCGGTTGGTCAGCACTATCGCTGGTTTCTGCCAACGGATAGTGGTACTCGGTTCCAGATACTCCGGGGTGAGTTCCGAGAAATCGGAATGCCCGGTACCGGTCTTGTAAGAACGATAACCAACCAATATACGTTCGTTGGTAAAGTGCGATGCCAGGCGTTGGGCATAATCCAATTGCCCTCCTCCGTTGCCTCGGACATCTATTATCAGTCCCGAACACAAACGTAGGTGATGCAAGACCTCTGCAATGTTGCCCTCGCCTATACCCGAGGAGAAACTATGATAGACAATATATCCTACATTATCATCCAATATACGGTAATACAAGCCGGCTGCTATACGGTAGTCATTACCAAGATATAATTCCCTGATTTCATCGTTCAGGTTGGAGGGATAGCCTTCTTTCCAAGCCCAATATCGCCCTACATCGGCGGCAGTATAAAGATTGACATGCCCGTCTTGAAGTTCGCCGAGCATATTGCAAAGCACCTCCTGCAATTGCGTAGAGGTCATTTTCTTGTTCAACTTGCCACGATACCTTGCATGCACCTCGTTCCAATCAAGTCCTATGGCCTCTGCCTTATAGTCAAGGAAGCAATAGTGCTCGTCTATAATCTTCCAGAGGGCTTCCATATTGCCCTCCGGGGTATTGGCAAACTGCACCTCGTCAACACATGAGGCGAGCGTCAGGACTGAGAATAGTATTATAAAACGGAAAACGGAAAACGGAACCAAAGGTCGACGCCCGAAGGGGCTGAAGTCAAAACGGAAAACTGTTAGGACATACCCCCTCCGCTTCGCTCGTCCCCCTATCTTAGAGGGACAAAGGAAATGGGAAGCGGGAAATCCAGCCTTTATTCCAGTTGTCCGTGTTCTCAAAAACATATTCTTCATATTTCCTGTTTCTGCTTTTATTTTATGTTGCCTCTCTCGTTCTCGGATACGGCATGCCGTGTCCCTACAGGCATGCCTTCGCTTTCCGTTCACGCCCCCTCCCTTCAGGGCGAACGAGGTCTTTTGAAGAAGCACTGAATGTGCTTCTATGCCTCGTGAGGGGAGAACTACCCAGTTCGACGCGCGGACTGGTCGGGGTGGGTCTTTTTCCATATTCCGTTCTATAGTATCACATCAGCCACCTTGCGTTTCTCTCGCCCTACATTGCGGAAATGCTTTACAAAACCTATCATGAAGGAATGCGAACGGTCGTGCATCTTGATACCATGCACATGACTCTGTCTGATGTCGCACAGATAACCTGTTCGTATTACGACATACTTGCCCACAGGGATGTCTACCGTAAATTGCTGCCAAAGGCTGAAGGCATTACCGGGTTGCGAAAAGCAGGCATTCCCATTGGCGTTACCGGTGCCTATCTCGTAATAGCTTTGTCCAAACTGAGGCGAGAACATCACGCCCATAAGGGGCATGTTGGCTTGGTATCTAAAACTAAGGTCCTGACGCCATAGGCGGAACTTGTATATGGCCATAACAGAGGCGGAAATGTCTACATTCACCCTGCCTTGAGCCGGATTGTTGCCTCCACGGGAATTATATAGCACACCGGCATCTGCCCCTATGGCACCACCGGCCATAAGCCTGAGTCCCTGCACGGGTGTCCAATTGTAGTGCCACAAGGCATCGTATCCTATGTGGGCACCCCAATCTGTGGTTGTACCCGATATGTTGGAGGTTTGCGAGAAAGTCCCTTGCCACAGGCTTTGAAAGGATACACGTCGGTTGGCCAGACGTGTCATCCGCAGAGTTTCGCGAAGGAACGACACCTGATAGCCAGTGTAGTTAAGTGGCGACAGATATGTATCCAACTGATGCGAAGAACCTATACCCAAGACAAAGGAATGCGTGCGTATGGAGTCCCCTGCCGATTGCGCCACGAGGCGAAGGGGCATGGAAAGTATTGCGAGGGTCATCGCAATACATATCGTCAGACGTCGAGATACTGTCATGGATAAACTGTATTGTATTTACTCGAACAGGTGCATCTGCCCAGTGAGTTCATCGGCCACATCCTGCTGGCTCTTGCCTGCATCAGGGTCAAGGTTTTCCTCATCATCCCCGACGCTCGTTTTTTCGTCTGCAACCGGCTCTTCTGGAAATCGCAGTGGTTCCAGTTCCTCTACCTCAGCAACGTTCAGTGTGGTTATACGCTTGCCCTTTGCCTTGAAACTCTTCACTCCGATAAATTCCTCAGCATCCAGTTCAATTGGCTCGCGGAAATCGTCGGTTCCACCCATAGTCACCTTAATACGCGGATAGACGGTATCGGTCAGAAGAAGCAGTTCGTTGTCGGGGTTCTCGCCAAGGAAGTTCTGCTTGCGAGTTGTCGCTTCCAGGGGGAAACGCTTCACATAGGCATAACCACTCTGGTCTTTATCAAAGAGGACGGCCGTCCATATCTTGCCGGCATCGTACTTCTCTATGCGCAGGATACTGTTCTCGTAGTGGTTGTTGGTATCAAAGTTGGTAACATAGAAATCACCGTTGGGCAGGAGAACCAGTATCTGGTCATCGCTTTGGAACTCGCCCAGATATTCGCCCTGCTCGTCGTAGTTGATGCGGTTAATGTCGGGATCCCACCACACCTTGCGTCCGCCCAAGGTACTACCGCCATGGCTCTTCAGTGTGATGCGGGCAATCTCGTTCTTGGACAACAGGTTGCCCATGGAGGCACGTCCCTTGATGGCAAGCAAGGAGAAGTCGTAGTCGAAGAACACCTTCTTCAACTTCGGGTTAGGTTTCATCACCACCTTAATCACCTCGGCCTCG
>JAFYVX010000075.1 GCA_017558255.1 Bacteroidaceae bacterium | reverse complement strand
GAGCAGTTCAATATACAACGCATTCTGATAGACACGTTCAAGAAATCCATAACCCAAGGTATTGTAAACCTCATAAAAGGCTGCTATAATGCCATCTGTTTCTTTTTTATAGAGATAATCGCTCATCAAGATATATCTGTGGAAATCTGTCAAATCCGTGTCATCTGTGGGCTATGGGGAGGGGCCGTTATGGGTCCTTTCTATTACTTCTTTTCCTCCCAAGCCTCTATCTTATCCTTGTTCTCCAAGAGGAAATCAATATCGTCAAGGGCATTCATAAGACAGTATTTCTTGTAGCCATTGATTTCAAACGACTCCGAATGGCCAGTAGCAATATTTGTTACCGTCTGGTTGGGCACATCCACCTTAACCTCAGCCTGTGGGTTGGCAAGCACTGTCTCGAAAAGTTCCTGCTGGAACTCCTTGCTCACGATTACAGGCAGCACGAAGCAGTTGAGCAGATTGTTGCGGTGAATGTCGGCAAAGGAACTGCTGATAACCACACGCACTCCATAGCCGGCAATGGCCCATGCTGCATGCTCGCGACTGGAGCCTGAGCCCCAGTTCTGACCACCGATAATGATTTCGTGGACACCCTTCTTGGGCTCCTCACTATACTCAGCCTTGTTCATCACGAAGTCTGACACTGCATTGCCCTCTGCATCAAAGCGCAGGTCGTGCATAAAGGCGTCGCCAAAGAACTTGGGGTCGCGTGTGGTGCTTGCCAGATAGCGAGCTGGGATAATAAGGTCTGTATTACAGTTGTCAATCTGAATGGGAATACAGGTTGACTTGATTATATTGAATTTCTGTTTCATATAAAAGACCCCCTCTGCCTTTGGGCATCTCCCCCTCTATGGGGAGAGCCTCCGGAAAGTTTTTTGCCTGAGGGGAAGGCTTTTACGTTTTGTTTTTTACTTGTATTTATCTGCAGGGTAAGCACCTTGCTTAGTTCTCCCCATGAGGAGGTCTGCTTATCACACCAGTGATAGCCGAAGCGGCAACAACAAGAGGACTTGCCAGAATGGTACGTGCACCAGGTCCTTGACGACCTACGAAGTTGCGGTTGCTTGTTGAGATAGACAACTTGCCTGCGGGAACCTTATCGGGATTCATTGCCAGACAAGAAGAACAGCTGGGCAAACGGAGTTCGAAACCAGCTTCCTCGAGAATCTTGTCTATGCCCTCGTCAATAATCTGCTGGCGTACCAACCACGAACCGGGAACAAGCCAAGCAACAACATTATCAGCTTTCTTCTTGCCCTTAACTACAGAGGCAAAAGCACGGAAATCCTCAATACGACCATTGGTACAAGCGCCAAGGAAGCAATAATCAACAGGCGTACCCTCGAGTTTCTGACCTGGTTCGAACTGCATGTATTCAAGCATGCTGAGGAACTGCTGACGCTCCTCCTCGGCAATTTCTTCCAGAGCAGGGATACATTCGTCGATGGCAATACCAGCGCCTGGATTTGTACCGTATGTAATGCGGGGAGCAATATCCTCGGCACGATATGTCACCTCCTTATCAAAGACTGCATCCTCGTCGGAATAGAGTTTCTTCCATTCCTCCACAGCCTTGTCCCAAGCCTCGCCCTTGGGGGCATACTCGCGACCTTTAAGATAAGCGAAAGTTGTCTCGTCGGGAGCAATCAGACCAGCACGGCTACCCATCTCTATGGAGAGGTTGGACAAAGTCAGGCGTCCCTCCATGCTCATGTTGCGAACAGTAGAACCAGCATACTCCACAGCATAACCTGTAGCACCAGAAGTTGTCAACTGTGCCATGATATACAGAGCCACATCCTTTGCCGTAGTGCCTTCGGGCAATGTACCCTCAATATTTATGCGCATGGTCTTGGGCTTGCTCTGAAGGATTGTCTGAGAAGCCAGCACCTGGGCCACCTCGCTGGTACCTATACCCATGGCAATAGCACCTACAGCACCATGTGTAGAAGTGTGCGAGTCACCACAAACAATGGTCATACCAGGCAGAGACAGGGCCTTCTCGGGACCAACAACGTGGATGATGCCATTGTCCTTTGTTCCCATGGCAAAGTGGCGTATGCCAAACTCAGCACAGTTCTTTGCCAAGGTTTCCACCTGCTTGCGTCCGATAGGATCGTCTATTCGCTCCTGTTGGTCGCTGGGGGTGTTGTGGTCGGGCATTGCCACCACCTGTTCAGGACGGAACACACGGATGTTCTTGTCCCTCAGTGTATCAAATGCCTGAGGTGTTGTCACCTCGTGGCAATACAATCTGTCTATGTATAATTGTGTGGGACCATCCTGTACATTCTGTACCACATGCGCATCCCATATTTTATCGAAGAGGGTTTTCATTACTTAAACTTATTTATACAATCAATATATGCTTCCACTGAAGCGGTTACTATATCGGTATTGGCTCCGAAG
Source organism: Bacteroidaceae bacterium (assembly GCA_017558255.1). Lineage (GTDB taxonomy): Bacteria > Bacteroidota > Bacteroidia > Bacteroidales > Bacteroidaceae > Physcousia. Next base: position 359 of record JAFYVX010000075.1, on the reverse strand, counting down.
CCGTAGTAGACACGACCATCGTGCTCTACCTGCATGTGTACCTTACCCATGTCGTCGGAACCCTTGCTGATAGCCTGTATAGTGAACTCCTTCAGGATCATCTCACGCTTGATAATGGTCTTCACGGCACGGATGGCGGCATCTACAGGACCGTTACCGCTGGCGGCTGCCTCAAACTGCTCCTTGCCGATGAGCAAACCAACGCTTGCTACGCTCTTAACTCCCTTGCCTGTAGTAACCTGAAGGTAGTCGAGTTTGATGTTGTGCGATGCAGAACGGTCGGCACCTGCCAGGACAAGAATGTCGTCGTCTGTAACCTCCTTCTTCTTGTCGGCAAGCTTCAGGAACTCCTGATAGAT
>JAFYVX010000074.1 GCA_017558255.1 Bacteroidaceae bacterium | reverse complement strand
TGCACAGGCACTGGATGTAATATAGTTAGGTCCGTGGAAGCCATACTTGATGCTGATGTGTCCAGCGCATATGTCGGCAATCATCTTGGGAACAAAGAATGGACTAAACTTAGGGCCAATGGTCTCGGCGGTCTTGGCATAAGACATAACTTCCTCCTCGTATGTCCTCATGCCACCAATGCCTACACCCATGACAACTCCCGCACGGTTCTTGTCCAGTGCTTCCACGTCCATGCCGCTGTCCTCTACGGCCATCTGTGCGGCCGCAAGGGCAAACTGACAATAGAGGTCCATCTTGCGGGCCTCCTTGCGGTCAATATATTTAGTAGCATCAAAGTCCTTCACCTCACAGGCAAACTGTGTCTTGAACTTCTCTGCATTGAAATGTGTGATGGGGGCTGCTCCGCTGACACCAGCCAGCATATTCTGCCATGTCTCCTCGGCAGTATTACCGATAGGCGTAACGGCACCTATACCGGTAACAACAACTCTCTTCAATTCCATATAAAAGGTAAATAGTTGCCCAGTGGCTTACTCGAAAGAAGGCCACCCGACAACTATTATAGGTTTGTAGTGTAAAAACAGATTACTTGTTGCTCTCAATGAAAGCGATTGCGTCAGCTACGGTTGAGATCTTCTCAGCCTTGTCATCGGGAATAGTGATATCGAAAGTCTTCTCAAACTCCATGATAAGTTCAACGGTATCCAAAGAGTCTGCACCCAGATCATTGGTGAAGCTTGCCTCGGGCACTACGTCTGCCTCGTCAACACCCAACTTGTCTACGATAATCTCTTTTACTTTTACTTCAATTTCAGACATATTCTTTACTTTTAAATTAATGTACTCGTTTTGTCTTTCTCTTTTTCTGAGTGCAAAGTAAAGACATTTTGAGCATATTAGCAAGAAAACAACACAAAATCTTAGGTTTTGATGCTCATTTTTACGTTTTTTGTGCATTTTAGGCAGCAGAATCCACTCATCATGCCTATATTGATGCATCAAACAGCACATACAAGAGGCGGCTTTCCATAAAGACGCCAATGCACAACAAGAAGATTTACACACTATTCCTTTGTATTATGCTCACATCTTCGTATCTTTGCACACACAAAACTAATTTCATAACCATGCTAAAGAGATTTTACACCTTATTTATTATTATGATGGGCGCTCTGGGCTGTATGGCACAGATGGCAGAACCAGTAAAGTTCACCGTTGACCAAAAGATCAACGAGAAGGGCCAGTTGGAGATTTCCTTCAAGGGCACTATCGATGACGGTTGGCACGTGTATGGCACCAACATCAAGGACGATGGACCGCAACGCGCAACCATCACCCTGGAAAAATCCGAGGGTGTCAAGGAAGCCGGTGCAATAAAGACCATCGGCGACGTGCATCGCGGCATGGACCCCATGTTCGGCATGGAGGTGGAGACCATAGAGAAGGAAGTAACCTTCGTGCAGACATACGATATCACCGCAAATGAGTATATTGTTGAGGGTTATCTGACCTATGGTGCCTGCAATGACCAGAACTGTCTGCCCCCTACAAGCGTAGACTTCAAGTTCAAAGGTAACAACGCCAATGGAGCATCTGCCTCCAACAAGACAGAAAACCAGACCGCAACAGAACCTGTTGCCACAAATGGTAGCCCTGAAAAAGAAGAGGCTTCTGCATCTACAAACAACAATCCGGCAGGAATCAGCGACCTGTGGGCACCCGTTACCGGCCAACTGCAGTCTGAAGACAACGTTGCAAACCAGGCAGACACATCCCTCGCATGGATTTTCCTGATGGGTCTGGCAGGCGGCCTGCTTGCTCTGCTCACACCATGTGTGTGGCCAATTATACCCATGACCGTGAGTTTCTTCCTGAAGCGCAGCAAGGACAATCGCCGCAAGGGTATCCAGGACGCCATCACATACGGCATCTCAATCATCGTCATCTACGTAGGCTTGGGCATGCTCGTGACCCTCTTCTTCGGTGCCAGCGCACTGAACGCCATGAGCACAAATGCCGTCTTCAACATTTTCTTCTTCCTGTTGCTCGTGCTCTTCGGTCTCAGCTTCCTGGGTGGTTTCGAACTGACACTGCCCTCGTCATGGAGCAATGCCGTTGACTCAAAGGCAGAGAAGACAACCGGCCTACTGAGCATCTTCCTGATGGCTTTCACACTTACTCTGGTAAGTTTCTCTTGCACAGGTCCCATTATCGGCTTCCTGTTGGTTGAGGTGGGTACCAGCGGTTCCATCCTCGCCCCCACCATGGGCATGCTCGGTTTTGCAATAGCCCTGGCACTTCCCTTCACGGTATTCGCCCTCTTCCCCACAATGCTAAAGAGCGCTCCCAGAAGCGGAAACTGGATGAACAACATAAAGGTGATGCTGGGCTTCCTGGAACTGGCATTCTCACTGAAGTTCCTCTCCGTTGCCGACCTCGCATACGGATGGGGTATCCTGGACCGTGAGGTATTCCTGTGCCTGTGGATAGTAATCTTTGCCATGATGGGCTTGTACATGCTCAACATCATCCGCCTGCCACACGACGAGGACGAGTATGACGAAGAAGGTAACATCGTCACACGCCCCCGCACCGGCATTACACGTCTTGCCATAGGTATGGCATCTCTGGCATTTGCCATCTACATGGTTCCCGGACTATGGGGTGCTCCATGTAAGGCCGTCAGCGCTTTTGCTCCTCCTGTAAACACACAGGACTTCAACCTGCATAGCCAGGAGGTTACTCCAAAGTTTGACAACTACGACACAGCCATGGCATACGCCAAAGAGAAGAACATGCCCGTAATGCTGGACTTCACTGGCTATGGATGTGTAAACTGCCGAAAGATGGAAGCTGCCGTGTGGACCGACCCCGAGGTGGCAGAGATTATCAATGAGAAATATATCCTTGTAACATTGCACGTTGACGACAAGACCCCATTGGCAGAGCCTGTCGTTGTCAATGAAAACGGCCAGGAACGCAAACTGCGCACCGTG
>JAFYVX010000073.1 GCA_017558255.1 Bacteroidaceae bacterium | reverse complement strand
GTGGCATACTACTGCTCGTTCCCTCTCTGCTTTTCGGCGCCACATTGCCACAGATAACGTGGTGGGGATTGGTGATACTGCTGCTCCTCATAGGCATTTCCGCTCTTGGCTTTGCCTTGTACAACAAACTGATAAGTTGCAATCCCGTGGGCAAGGTGGCCATCTTCAACTCACTCATCCCTGTGGTGGGAGCCATCACCTCCTGTATGTGTCTTGGCGAGCCATTCTATTGGAAATATGTTGTGGCGGCCGTGCTTGCCACCGCAGGTATATACATTATCAACAAACAGAAAAACTGATATTCTCACACACAATATGAAGAAACTATTTCACACCGCCAGCGCTCTGGCCCTCTTTTGCATCTTCTGCTCATGCACTTCCCAAACGCAGACAGAGCAGTTTCCTATGGTTCTGCCTGTAGAGCAGTATGCACAGACTTTGGAATCCGACACCACGGCCTGTCTTATTGATGTACGCACCCCCGAGGAGTACAACGAGGGACATATCGAAGGAGCACGCTTGCTCAATGTTATGGACGAGGAGGCTTTCCTTGCCGGTATAGATTCTCTCAGCCCCGAGCACACCTATTATATATATTGCCGTAGTGGTCGCCGTAGCCAGAAGGCTTCCAACCTCATGACCGAACGAGGCCTGCAGGTCGTTGACCTGCAAGGTGGCTACAATGCCTGGAAGGAGGCTGGTAGCAAGGCTGGGGAATAGCACTTGTCAGCAGGGCAACATACACAGAATGATAATATTTTCTATTCAATAAAAAACAAATGCTTATGAAAAGAATCTCTACTCTCTTCACCCTCTGCCTGGTAGTGCTGGCATCAGCAATGGCACAGGCAAACGACTATCCCTTCACCATCACCAAGCCAGGCGAAAGTCCTGTTCTGTACTACATCTATAGCGGCAGAGATGGTGGCGGCGACAAGAGCCAGTATGTCTTCACCAATGTTACCCCATGGGGTGCAGACAAGCCTGCCCTGTGCATCAACAATCAGGATCCCCGTCTGCCTCTCAACCAATTCTGGTACTTCATGGAGGCCGAGGATGGCAACATCATGATTATCTCTGCCGAGGACGGCAAGATGGTTACCGTGCCCAATACCAACAATGCTCCCAAGTGCACCGAAATGCAGAGCAAGGAGGAACTGACCAACAAGTTCTACACCTGGATTTTCAACGAAACCAATGGTTGCTATGCCTTCCAGACTTCTGACAAGAAGAATTTCCTTAGCCACAACGGTGGTTGGCAGACAGGCGGTCAGGTGATGGGCCTGTGGAATGCCGACGGTTCAAAGGACGAAGGCACACGTGTCTTCTTCGAAGCGGCACCTGAAGGTGTCAGCACCGGCATCAAGGTCGTAAAGGTTCAGGGCAATGAAACATCCAAGGCTATCTATACCCTCTCTGGTCAGAAGCAGAGCAGCGCCACACGCCCAGGTGTATATGTGGTAAATGGCAAGAAGACCATTGTAAAGTAATAGAATACACACCCCTTAAAGGACAAACGGCAGATAGTATCAGAACGCTATCTGTCGTTTGCCATAAGCGAGAATAAACAGTTATGCAAGAAAAGTCAGAAGAAACCCTCTTTCACCACGAGTTGCCGGCTCAGTTGCGATGGTCGGACGTTGATCAGTTCGGGCACGTGAACAACAATGTCTACTTCTCGCTCTACGACATGTGCAAGACGCGCTATTTCCTGGACGTGGCTGGCGAGGACATCTTTCAGCGCATCACCATTGTGGTGGCAAACATCAATGCCAACTTCATAGCACCGATATACTACCCCGACGAGATAGTCATACAGACAACGATGGAAAGGATAGGTCGCAAGAGTTTTACCCTGCTTCAGCGTGCCGTAAATGCCCGCACTCGCGAGGTAAAGTGCGAGTGCCGCACCATCATGGTGTGCTACGACCGCGAGCAGGGTTGCACCATCCTCATGCCCGACGATGTCCGCCAGAAGATAGCAGAGTTCGAGGGTAGGGAGTTCTAAGAAAACGGTGATTGCAATAAGCGAAATATCTCAAAAATCGCTTATTGCGATAAACGATTTTGGTGTTTTTTGATGAGCACTATTGATAGTTCTTTCTAAGGAATGTTTTTGCGATCCACCTTCAGGAAAACCATCTTTTTGTAGAGGAGGGTGCGGCCTATATATTCAATGTTAATCTCATATATAACAAATGTCCCCACATACCAAGGGTATAGGGGACATTCGTGTTGATACGCGGTTAGTTCCTACTCGTTTTTCATTTTGCGAGATCCGCGTTCCTTAGTCAATCTGCATATTCCAGTTCGGGGTGAACCCAGGTGCCATTGAAATAGGGTTCCTGGGGCAAGTACAGGCGCAGGAGGTATGTCCACCCAGGGAATATCTCCAAGTAGTTTGTAGCGTTCTTGTCCTCACCACCGAAGTGTATGGTATACGAACCGTCGGGGTTGGCTTCGGCAAAGGCGCTGTTCACATTGTATGGGTCGCCCTGCGGGTATCCCTGGGCATCGTAAATGGTGATTGACCAGAAGGCATTGTCGGCAACAGGCACGTCCTTCAGTGTGAGCGTGCAAGGTTTGTCGTTTTCGGGAATGCGGCTCAGATACACAGCCTGGTCAGAGGTGAAACCACCCCATCCGTATGCCACGCCACAATTGTGCTGCTCTTGTGTTAGGGTGCCCTTCTTGCCAAACAACTGGTCGGAGGTGTAGTGCTTCTCGTTTGTTATGTTGAGATACTTCTGTCGCATAGCCAATACCTCATCCATATTCCACACTTCCGTAGGCTGATAGGAACCCTTGTCCTCCTGCGTCAGCTGTATCTGATCCTGCAAATCCGTTACGATAGCCATATCGGCAGAGTCGCGCATGTTCACCTGCGTGCGAATCATGACAAACACATACCTTGACCCCATGTCCTCCTTAGTGATGGTGTAAGTGCCCGGTTCGTTTATGGCCATAGGGTTGTAATGCTCCTCCGTAACAAACCATGCGCTTTGGTATCGGCCGTTGGTCTCGGGCATTGTAAGCGTGGCATCGCAATTGAGGTCGAGCAGGCACATGGAGTATCGTGTGTCGAAGTTGATACGCATCACGGTCTTGTCTGCCGGGTCGGAACTCTGCCTGTTATGAAGCAGAGTGCCGGTACCGCTACCTCCGCTCTGAGCTATAATTCGGTCTCTGTAATCGGCAAATATAATCTGTGTCTCTGCCAAGGCATAATTCTCGTCAGTAACAGGGGTATACTTTCCTTCCGGAGTTTCGTGTTCTTCGCTACATCCCACCATAGCCATTACCAAGGCCAGGGAGAAAATCCATTTTAGTTTCATAATAGTGTGTTTTATTGGTGTTCCGAGACAAAGGTAATGAAAATTGTGATACAGTCGTAGTGCTTTAATATTTATTGTGATATAATTAAGATTAATTTAGAAAGTGGTAAAGAGGGGAGGGGTATGGGTTGGAGGCGAGCAGGTCATGGTATCTTACATAAAGAATATCACCCATGCCCAAAGAATGATGGTCACTATCCAAATTATACAACCCAAGGTAGGATTGATGGCTTGCTTTCCCTTATTGTAATTATGTTTAATGTTGGGTATAATCTCTTTTGTAGACTCTAAAGGAGAGTCAGTTGGTTTGTCTGTTGTATCAGGTGATGTTGTTTTTTTCTTTCGATACGAAGTTTTTCCGTTAGTCAGTTTTGCGCGTTTTTTCTCAGCCTTTATAGCGGCTTCCTTTTCTTTGATATCCCTTTTGAGTTCGTAAATTACCTGATCCAATTCGGCGCAGATTTCGTCAATACTCCTTTCTTGAGACTGAATTTCTTCAACCTCATAAACTTCCTCCTGGTACTCCTCAAATGGTTCTTCATATTCGTCTTCGTACTCTTCTTCGTACTCTTCGTTTTCCATTATTTGCCTATGGTACCAGTATGGGTCATGCCAAGGACTATTATACCCCATATCAAACGACTACAAACGATATTTACATTCTGTATTCTAATCTCCCCCTCTCTGTCGATACCATTCATCCTCTCTCTTCCGAACACCTTATCATTCGCTCCACCTCTGCTATCAGTTGCTCCTTGTTGGGCAGGCAAAGGGTGTATTTCGAGGCAAAGATTTGATTGGAAAGTCCGCCAAGGGCATATTCGGCCGTCAGACTGTCCTTGTCGGTGCAGAGGATGATGCCGATGGGAGGGTTGTCCCCCTCGTCGTTAACCTCAGTGGCATAGTAGTTCAGGTACATGTTCAATTGCCCTGCTGCCTCCGGGGTGAGTTTGGTACGCTTCAGTTCTATCAGC
>JAFYVX010000009.1 GCA_017558255.1 Bacteroidaceae bacterium | reverse complement strand
TCCCTCGGGAGTGGTCAGTTCGAAGTCGGTGAACTTCTTGCCAACGCCCGTATTTGCCAGAATTTCAAGGTGCTGGGCAATCCTCTGTACCTTGCGGTTGTTCATGGCCTCCTCTGGAAGCATGCCAACGAGGACCTGCTGCTGCTCGGTGGAAATGTAGTCGTTGTATTCGACAAATAGATGTTCTCCCACCTTGTTGGTGGCATTCTGCTCTATGTGCTTGTATGCCACATCGCCCATAGTTGACATCAGTGTGCCTACCTGTTGCTGGAGTTCGATTCTCTGCTCGTTGGTGAGCGAGGTATCACGGAATTTCGCATATACATCCTCCAGGGCCTTCTTCGAGTCGTTCAGCTCGTTTCTGAACGCCTGGTATGCATCGTTGGTGGGAGTGCCGGTGGCAGAGGCTTCTCCGCACAGGTTCACGTTGATGTTGCCGTTCTCCAGGAAGAAGTCAATCCTCTGTCGCTTGCCACCCTCGGGTTTTGCGCTGAGATAGCGCAGGACGGTGGTGTCCTGACGACCGTTCAAGGTAAACGCTTCGTTGAGAATCATTGCAGAATCCACCTTTGCAAGTCTCATTCCATGAGCCTCCTGAAGGTACACCCAAGTACTGTCGGCAATGCCTTCGGCCTTACCGGTAATCTTGAAGGAGGGTTCGTTGTTGCAGGATGTCAAAGCCATGACACCGGCGGCTAAGATAAAAAGAGTTTTCTTCATCGTGAAGTGTTTATGTTTTGGTTAATTAAGTGTTATATGATAGGTTTGTAGCGTCTTCTTCTTCATCGTCTTCTGAAGATACGACGGTTTTTTCCTTTGGTTCCAGAAGTTCCTTCGGCATCAGCACCACGGCCTCCTTCTTCATACCATCAATCTTTATTGTCAAGGGTTCGGTAAGTCTGACGTGTGCCACGTGGTCCGTCTCCTGCACCAGAGGCAGGTTGGCGAAGAGCTCGCAATCATACTTGCCATCTCCTCGGAATGCATCAATGGTGAGATATCCAACGCCAAGAGAAGTGAGGTTCTGGAAGAAGTGAGTACCCTGAGACGGATCTACCTGATAGTTCTCCAGCCCAGCCTCCACTATCACCTGTGCGCTGCTTATGTGAGGCCACTTCACAGGGATGCCAAGCCATGAGTCGCTTGAACCCCAGCGGCCAGGACCTATGAGCAGGCATTTGCGCTCTTCCTTCAGCAAGGAGCGGTTTATCCTCTCTATCTCGTCTGCTATCTGCGGATTCCAACTGGGAGTGTACTTGTCCTTTTCTCCCGTCTTTACATACACGATGTCCGTTATGTCCGTCATGATGCCATGTCCGATGGCATTGTGACTACGCAGAAGGCATTGCTCGTCTGGAATTGTGCTAAGGTCCTCGTCCAGATGCATGCGGTTGTCCACCATGGGACGAATCTGCAGGAGGTAGAAGTCGCCAGTCTTGTCCTTGTTGATGTTGCAGGCAAACTCAATCTCCACGGGTCGTTGCATCTCTGCCTGACCCAACTTGAGCACCAGGCGCAGAAGTTCGGGCATAGGCCACACCCCGTTTTGCAAGACACCGGCAAAGGAGATTATCTTGCGGTTGCGTCCCTCATAGAAACCATCGTAGATGCACTGGTCGGCAGGGTCGAATGTGGAGCATATCCATTGCAGAGAACCATCGTTCTCGGCTTCGCGCACAGGCACTTTGACAAGGTTGAAACCATCGTCCACCTGAAATACGGTCTTTATCCTGTATCCGAACTTGTCCTTCGGAACATTGGCTTCCAGGGCGTAGAACGAAGTCTGCGTGTCGCGCAAGGCAATCTCCATCTCCGACATCTGCAGCACCTGAGTGGGATGGTAGGGACATACTCGCAATGAGGTGCCACCGTCCACGATATATTTTCCAAGGCCCATTGCCAGAGAAACGGTACCCTCCTCTGCCTTTTCGTCGCCGATGGGGTAGTAGTTCACGGAGCGTGCCACACCAGAGACATTGGGATAGAATCGTGTGCCATACTGGTGTCCTACCACCTCCTGCAGAATCACAGCCATCTTCTCCTGGTCGATGACATTTGACGTGGCGGTCATATAGTCCTTGCTGCCACGGAAATACACCGAGGCATACACACCCTTGATGGCATTGGAAAGCATCTCCAGACGGCAATACTTGTCCTCGTCGTAGGGTATCATATAGGTAGAGTAGATGCCCGCAAATGGTTGGTAGTGACTATCCTCCAGCAGCGATGAACTTCGTATGGCCAGAGGTGTCTTCACCACCTCGATGAACACCTCCAGGTCGGCAAGCAGCCTGTGAGGCAAACGGCCACGGAGGAAGCACGATAGCATTTCCTCGTCCGAAATGTCGCTCATGGCAATGGAGTAGAGTTCGTTGGTCTCCATGAACTCGTCGAAGATGTCGGTACACAGCACCAGAGTCTTGGGGATGTGCAGGAGTTCGGCATGCTCTATCTCGTCCTCTCGCACCTTCTTTATCATACGGTCGAGGAAAGCCAGGCCACGGCCCTTACCACCGAGCGAACCATCACCTATTCGGGCAAAGTTGGAGTACTGGTCAAACCTTTCTCGTTGGAATACTGCCACCACGCCCTGGTTCTTCATCTTTCGGTATGCCACGATGGCATCAAGGATAATCTGTCGGTGCACATCAACGTCCTGCTCCTTGTCCCAAGTGATTTTCTTCAGGAATTCGGCAATGGGGAAGAGCGCACGGCTGGAGAGCCAACGGCTTACATTGTTATGGCGCAGGTGATATTGCAGAGAATCGAAGGGCAGGGTCATGATGTTGTCCTGCAATTCCTTCAGGTTGTGTATGCGTGCAACCTCCTTCATCGTTGCCGGGTCGCGGAAAACGAAGTCGCCGAAACCGAAATAACGGCTCAGCAAATCACGGATTTCCACATTCAGCACCTTTGAGTTCTTGTCCACAAAACTTGCACCGCATTTCCAGGCAAGTTCCTGGCGTGCCGACTCGCTTGACTCCATAATCAGAGGAATGTAGGGGTCGCGTGCACGGATGCAACTGAGCAGTTTGAAACCGGCCATCTCGTCCGTCTGCGTACTGTTGTTGTAGATGGGGAAGCGGCAATCGGAGATAATGCCCAGGGTGTTGTCGGCAAACTGCTCGTACAGTTTCCACGCCTCTTCATAGGTGCGCGCCAATACAATCTTTGGTCTTCCTCGCATTCGCAGGGTTTCCAGAGAACTGTTCAGCGCTTCGCTGGCAAAGGCAAGCGACTGGTTCAGGATGAACTGATAGAGGTTGGGCAGGATGCTTGAATAGAACCGTATGGTATCCTCCACCACCAGAAGCATCTGCACACCGGCCGAGCGTATGTCGTGCTCCAGATTCATCTTGTCCTCCATGAGTTTGATGATACTGAGCAGCAGTTCCGTGTTGCCCAGCCAGCAGAACACATATTCAAAGGCCGAGAGGTCCTCGTTCTTCATACGCCGTGTCACACCATGGCTGAAAGGCGTGAGCACCACGATGGGTATGTTTGGCGTGTGGTTTTTTATACTTCGTGCAATGTCGAAGACATCGTTGTTCTCTGCCGCCGGCATACAGATAACCAGGTCTATATCGCCGTAGAGCATCTTTTTCCTTGCCTCTGCCTCGGTAGATACCTGAATGAAGCGTGGAGGGAAGCGAAGACCCAGTTTGGCATATTCCGTGAATATCTTCTCGTCTATGCGTCCGTCGTCCTCCAGCATGAAGGCATCGTATGGGTTGGCAATGAGAAGGACATTGCAGATGCGTTTCTGCATCAGGTCAACGAAGGGAGTATCTTTCAGTTGCATTGCTCTGTGTGTGTGTTGTGTGTGGGGAGAAACTTCTTTCATCCCCAATATTTCAAGACAAAGATACGCTTTATTTATTACAAAGTGCCTCTGTCTTGCAGTCTTTTTAATGAGTCCTCCTTGTTTTGTGTTAGTTTGTCCGTTGAAGCGCTCCAGTTTCCTTATTGGGAAACTCCGGTTTTCTCATTGGAGAACTCCAGTTTCCTTATTGGGAAACTGTTGCATCAATACCACAAACCCCGAAAGCCATTAAACTTCCGGGGTCTGTATTATATCAGAACACTATTATCTGATTGCTTTTTATTAAGATAAGCAAAGCAAAGCTCTTCGCTCTTTTATCTTTGCTCTTTTATCTGTAATCTGTAATCTGTACTCTCTTAAACCACGCCCTGAGCCATCATAGCCTTGGCAACCTTCATGAAGCCAGCCACGTTGGCACCCTTCACATAGTTTTCATAGCCGTCGGCCTCGGTACCGTACTTCACGCAGTTCTCGTGGATGTTCTCCATAATCCAGTGCAGCTTGTTGTCAACCTCCTCGCTTGACCAAGAGATACGGCCAGAGTTCTGTGACATCTCCAAACCGCTCACAGATACACCACCAGCGTT
>JAFYVX010000008.1 GCA_017558255.1 Bacteroidaceae bacterium | reverse complement strand
GTACAGAAAGGACATCTGGAGCATGTCGCTGAGTGCAATGTATCAGGGCGACTTCACCCGTTATGGTGAGACTCCGCAATACAACCAGAACGGACACACCTACGAAGTGATATTCTCGCCACAGGTGGACCTGCCCTTCGGCATGAAGATAAACACGCAATTCATCTATTATGCCCGAAGCGGATATGCCGATCCTCTGATGAATCATCCACAATGGATACTGAATGCCTCCATCTCGCAATCCTTCCTCAAGAGCAAGGCACTGACCATCCAGTTGGAAGGCACCGACCTGCTGAAGTCGCGCACGGCGGAAAGAAGTATCCTGTCACCCACATCGCGCTCCTTCAGCCGCACTGACACCTTCCTCAGTTATGTGATGCTCCACGCAATATATAGGTTCAGTTTATAAAATACAATAAATGCCTCCTTACTACGTTTCCATACGCAAAGCATGATGTAATCTTTTTCGCAGTAGCACTGGAGGCATGGATATTGGCGCCGTCTTGGTACGGTGCCAATATTTTTATATACTTAATAAGTGCGTCCCTGTGAGGAGAGGATTATAAACAAGATAAGAGGGTATGCCTTTTTGGACATACCCTCTTATGTTGGTTGCTGAAATTTTGTGCTATTAGTAGAAGAGGTAACGCTTGTCCTCAACATTTGCCTTGCGATACAGGTCGTTCTGGAAACTGTTGATAGAACGGAGAGCGGTCTGCTTGAGCATGCCCTGCTCTACCTTCTGGTCAAACTTGGCCTCCTGCTTGTCGGTTGCAAGAACCTGGTATGCATAAACAGCGCCATTGCCACGTACACCGCTCTTGAAGGCATCCTTAGCCTCGTTGCAAGAGTTGCCGCTGATGGCGGGCTCGGAATAACCGGTCTTGGAAACGAACACAGGCTGGTTGAAGGTTACGCGACGAAGAGTGTCTGTAACGGCACCTGCCAACTTGGCAACCTCTGCGAAGCTCTTGGCAGAAGCCATCTTCTCCTGAAGCATTGCTGTCTTCTTGTCCTTGATAACCTCCTCGGTCAGGAATCTCTTCACATCCTCCTGTTCCCAAGACAGATAGCCCTTGGGAGCGATGTCTGTGAGGATAACGCACATGAGGTGGTCGTTGTTGCCACACTCGTAGAGAGGACTTACGTCACCCACCTTGGTGTCTTCGTTGAAGATCCAGCGCATTACATCGCGAGTGCTGCTTACACCACCGATGGTGTGCTCTGCATTGCTGATGTTGTCGCGCTCCAGAATACGGTAACCAGCCTTTGCTGCCAGTGTGTCGATAGCCTCAGCATCCTTGCCGGCGAGGAAAGATGAGAAGTTGGAGAATGCCTTGTCGTAGGTCTGCTTTGAGAAGTCCATAGCTACCTTGACAACAGCCAGGTCATACTTGCTGATAGGGTTGCGAGTCTCCAATACATTGATAACAAGAACGCTCTGGTTGTCCAGAACCAACTTCTGAAGGCTACCTGCTGAAGCAGAAGAAAGGGCTTCGATAAACTTCTTGTTGGTTTCATCAATGCTCATGCCCTCATACTGAGAAGAAGCCAGCCAAACCTTTTCGCCGTTCTGATTGTACTTCTTGGCAATGGTATCGAAGGGAGCACCTGCCTTGATGGCATTCATGATGCTGTCTGCAGACTTCTCGGCCAGAGTCATGTCCATGCCGGGAATACCGATGACACGGTACTGGATGCTGTCGGGCATTGTCTTGGAAGAGATCAGACGTATGATGTTCATGGTGTTGTCCATGTTGTTGTAGTAGGGACCAACCTGCTGACCAACCTTCATGGTATCTACCTGATTGGCAATGTCTGTGGGCAATGCCTTCTTGCTGATGGGAAGAGTATAGTAGGGAACCAATGAGCGTGCCTCGCGGATAACCTTTGCAGGAGCCACACCGTCGGTCAGCTGCTTTGCGTATTCTGCCATCTGCTTGTTCAGTTCTGCCTCGTCCTCCTTGCTGGCCTTGACAGCAATGTCGATGTACTTGATGCTGCGTGTCTCGGCAGGAGCTTCGAAGAGGTTCTTCAACTCTGCGTACTTTGCCTTCAGGTCCTTGTCGGTTACGGTAATCTCACCGTCCATGATGCTGCTGAAGGGAAGGGCTGCCATGAGGAGAGTCTTCTCGTTGGTGCGTGCATCAAAGTTCTGCTGTGCTGCTACGGGGTTGCTGAGGATGGTAGAAACCAGAAGACTCTGGTACTTCTCGGCCAGCAGTGTGTGGCGCAGGTTCTTCTCAATGAACTTCCACCACTGGGTCAGGCTGTTAGCCTCTTCCACCAGGTCGGCAGATGCCTCGGGGGTGGTGAGAATCTCCTGGCACTGCTCCAGGGTCTGCTTGAGCATGGTGTAGTCAAACTGACCCTGCTGGTTGCGGAAGGGAGTCTGGAGGAGCATGGGGTGCTCGCCCTTGATGAGAATCTGCTGAAGTTCACGATCGGTAACGGTCAGACCCAGCTCGTTGGTCTCGCTGGCGATGAGTTCGGTCTCAACGAAAGTCTGCCACACCTGATCGCGGATGCTCTGCATCTGCTCGTCGGTAAGGTTGGTGAGGCCATTGCTGGTCTTGATCACGTTGGTGTACTCGTCAACCTTGTTGTTGAATTCCATAAGGTCAATGTCCTTGCCGTTGATTGTACCAACGATGTTATGGCTGGACATACTGAAGACCTCTACAACTCTTGTCCAGTCTGTAGCGATGAAGCCTATCAGACCGAGGAAGAGGGCGCCTACCACAATGGGGCCGGCGTTTCTTACTTTTTGTAAAGCTGCCATTTTGTTTTAGATATTATTTTGTTATTATTTTAATCGGAATATCACGCGATAATACGCATTTAGGGCACAAAGTTAGTGAATTTTCTTGGATATACCTTATATATAGATGATTATTTTCATCTACTGTTGGTAAATAGATATATTGATGTCCGGTAAATAAATACTTGTTCTTGTTTTTGGGCGGATACAGCTCCGTAACGTTCCCCCTTGGGGTAGCTTGAAAAGGGAGTGCAAATAAAACAGACAAGAGCAACTTGGGCATTTGCCGTCAGTGCTCTTGTCTGGTGATGTGATAAGACTGCAATTGTCTTGCAGGCAAATCGTTAGTCTGCCATCAAGTCCTTGAAAAAGCAGTCAAGATCTTCGTCTACGCCTTCAAGTAAATTCCCCGATATAATGACGGTCTCGTTGTCATCTACGATGTAGAGGTCGGTAAGAGTTTCTGCATCCTCGTCCTGCATGACAAAGGTGTAGGGGCGAAGAAGTGACATGGTGTCTATGACTTCTGTGCGTACCTCGCCGATGGCATTACGCAGGATGGGCGTAACCTTCTGATAGAAATCTACATCGCGCGAACCGTGTATCCATTCCGGTATGACGATTCGCATGAGCTCTCTTTCGTCATCGTCATAGAACTTCACCTCACCGCTATGAGGGAAAACACGTACTACGATATCCGTCAGTACTGGTTCGCTGCCTTGTGGAAAGCGCTCTGCCACATGGCGCAGGGCTCTCTGGATTTGCTTTTCAGGTGTAATCATGGATATGTGTGTATTAGAGATTGCGTCCGTGGCAATGCTTGAACTTCTTGCCTGAACCGCAAGGACAAAGGTCGTTGCGTCCGGGCAGGTTCTCGCGTCGTACTGGCTGAACGGGCTGCTGTTCGCGGGTGTCGTGACTTGCAGCCTGGCGCATGCCCTCGTCTATGCCGCCGTGGCTTTCCTGAAGACGCTGCTGGGGGCGTGGAGGCTGGGGTGCCTCGGCCTGGCGTATCTGCAACTCGGGCACCTGGGCACGCATCAGTACGCTTACAACTCGGTCGTTGATCTTGTTTACCATCTGGTCGAAGTACTTCACAGACTCCAACTTGTAGATGAGCAGGGGATCCTTCTGCTCGTAGGAAGCGTTGTGTACGGAGTGCTTCAGTTCGTCCAGCAGGCGCAGGTTCTCCTTCCATGCATCGTCGATGGTGTGCAGGATGAGACTCTTGTGGAAGGCGGTGACAACAGCCTGAGACTGGCTCTCGTAGGCCTCCTGTATGTTGCAGCTGATCTGATAAACGCGACGGCCGTCCACCACAGGCACCATAATGTTCTCGTAACGAGGCATCTGGTCGGGATTCTCCACGATCATGCTCACTGCCTTGTGGGCATTGGTGGAGATGATGGTGCACTTCTGCTTGAAACGCTCCATTGCCTTCTGGTAAACCTCCTCTGCCAGTTCGTCCATGTTGCCATTCTCGTAACGGTCTTGAGCCAAGGGGAACTCCATGGCAAGTATCTCAAGGAACTGCTCGCGGCAATTCTTGTAGTCGTGGCTCTCCATGATGTGGCATACGCGGTCCCATATCATATCGGCAATGTCCATGCCAAGGCGCTCGCCCATGAGGGCATGACGACGCTTCTCGTAGATGACGGTGCGCTGCTTGTTCATGACGTCATCGTACTCCAGCAGGCGCTTGCGGACACCGAAGTTGTTCTCCTCCACCTTCTTCTGCGCGTTCTCGATGGAACGGGTAATCATGGAGTGCTCAATCATCTCGCCATCCTCGAAGCCAAGCTTGTCCATCACACGGGCAATGCGCTCTGATGCGAACAGGCGCATGAGCTTGTCCTCCAGAGAAACGTAGAACACGGAACTGCCTGGGTCGCCCTGACGGCCGGAACGACCGCGCAGCTGACGGTCCACGCGACGGCTTTCGTGGCGCTCTGTGCCGATGATGGCAAGGCCACCGGCCGCCTTAACCTCGGGAGACAACTTGAT
>JAFYVX010000072.1 GCA_017558255.1 Bacteroidaceae bacterium | reverse complement strand
GCGACGGAAAGATTCATCGAGGGTCTTTTTTGCCTCCATCTCTTCGAGAACGGCTTCTTTCTTCTCCTTAATAGATTTATCAACATCGACCATCCATCCCTTGTTTACGTCTTCATTGCCAATGCTTTTAAACCATTCTCCGTTTACATACATGTAGAAGTCGTCTCCAGGCTTGCTGGCGGTAACGTCTTCATTGCCATTTGAACCAGGGCCGTCAATAGGCTCCTCGCTACAAGCTACAAATCCCATTCCTGCGACTAAAAGCAGCAGGGCATAGAATGATTTCAAAAACTTTTCTTTTCTCATAAACTAATAAAAACTAAAGGTTATATATGGATTATTTATATATTCACTTCCCAGCCTTGGCCTTGGCGCGCTCCACCAGTTTGCGGGTGGCTTCGTTGAGCGATGGCACATTTGAGGGTATTTTGAAATGCATCTTTGGTGCCTCCTTCGTGCTCTCTTCCTTTGCCTCATCCTGTGTCAGGAAATCTCGGTCAACAACATAGATTTCCGTCATTGCGCGGACTTCTACAGGAGTCTTGGAGTCCAGCGCCTTGCGTATGTACTTGCCTCTTCCTTCTGCCTCCATCATAAAGCCTGCTTCCAGCAGGTCCTTGGGGTAATATTTGCCGTCCCCGTTAATGCTGAATGCATTTGTTGTGTAGAATTGGTTTATCTCCAGGGTAAAGCCCAGGAGTTTCAAAGGCCAGGGAGACAGGGTGTGATTCTTCTTGTCGGCAAGCAAATCCTCCTTAAAGGTGAATACTCCGTTGCTTAGTCTCTGTACGAGAGCGAGGCCTGACTTGCCCTTCTTCTCGTAATATCCGGTTGAATCTTTCTTCAATGACTCGTGAACCAGAATCTCCTTGCTGCTCAAATTAGTGAGAGTGGAGGTCAGGATAAAGGACTTTGAATTCTCCTCATAAGCCACGCTATCAAGGTCGCCAACCTTGTGCATGGAAAAGGACCTGCAGTTAGAATTGTGTATCTGACTTCCAATGCCAATCTTTTCACCCTCTATGGCAGGAACATAGCGATATGCCATCTCCTCCACAAAGTGGGTAACGGTGTCAATCTCATTGCACAGGCTGAAGTAGTTTCTTATGTACAGTATCTGCTTCATGACATTGCGCTCTCCAGGAACAATCACCAGCTCAGGCATGTCGTAGAAGCACTGCTTCATCTGCCATACGGTGTCCTTGGGTTCGGCAATGACCAAGGGTTCATATCCCAGACAACGGATGGTAATGGGATATGCCGTTTCTGGTACGTCAGAGAATGTGCCGTCTGCCAGGGTATATCCCACAACATTACCGTCAAAATCGAAAATTGATGCTACCGATACGGGAATACTGTCCGTGGCGTCTATCACCCGCTGCTGTGCGTATGCAGACACGGAGAGCAATAGGCAGATAATTATTATAAGGTGTCTTTTCATCCAGATGATTTTTATGCGACTTTTTAAATTGCGTGCAAATTTACCTTTATATTTTCTAAGCGTCAAACAATGAAATGCTACTTTTTTGTCTATAATACCTATTTTTCTCGCTAAATTTGCCCTATGTATACATGAATGTAGACACAATATTCTGTGTTTGTAAACAAATTTTAACTATATTTGCAACAAATTATACACATAGCAATGAAAGAAATGTCTACAGGAAACTTACAAAAGGAAGGGGAGGCTCCATACAAAAGTTGTCTGAATTGTGGCACGGATTTACGAGGTATGTACTGTCACAAATGCGGTCAACAGGCATCAAGTCCGACACCCAAGGTGAGCGAATTCATTCTTGAATACCTGAACAATGCCTATATCTGGGATACGAAATTCTTTCTTACGATATGGCATCTCGTGCGTCGTCCTGGCTTCCTCACCAATGAGTTCAATGCCGGAAAATTCGTGGCGTACGAGAACCCATTGAAACTGAACATGTTCTTCCTCTTCGTGTTCGTGACCATTTTCCTGCTTTTCTCTGACATCCAAAAGGCAGGCGATTCGCTTGACAATATTGTAAGAAACGAATTGGTTCGCCCGCATCTCTCGCTCAACGCCCTGTCTCTTGATGAGGTGTATTCTGCAAAGTTGAAATCGTCAGAGAGGGATACTGTTCAATTGTCCATCATGTTGGCTTCTGCCAATGATTTTCCGGAACTCATAGGCATAATCCGTCCGCTTACCCAAAATGGTGAAGAACAGTTGGATACTCTTCTTGCCACGGTTCCAAGGGTATTGATAGAGGACGGGATTCTGGTCAGGAATGCTGCGGATGTCTATTCCTTTGCTGACAAGAATGCAGTTGTGGATAAACTGCTGAATATGGATATTATATTATCGATGTGGCGCAAGATGATAGATATACTGGTACAGTATTTCCCGATGCTCTTCCTGCTGACGTCACCTCTGCTTGCCTTTGCGGTTAAGTTGTTGCATCTCAGGAGAAAAGCACCGTCCCTGTCCTTTTTCATCTTTGCTCTGCATTATACGGCTTTCATCGAACTCATGTTGCTGCTTATCTATTTGCTGTATCTTACCGTAAATCCAAGTATAGATGTTTTGGAATGGATCATGATTTTGTCTTCATGCCTATACTTGACCATGGCGGTCAAACAAGTGTATGAACCCAAATCATGGATTAAATCCATAGCTAAGGCTTTTATGATAAGTGTCACGTATTTAATGATATGCTTCAGCATTTTCGTTGCAATATTCTTCACGGCCATTTTCCTTGTTTTAGCATAGGGCAAATAGCCAATAATGGACTTATGTATATATAATAGGTGAGATTATGACTATGCTTTTGGGAAACAGAAGAGTGCAGATATTGGTTGCATTCATCCTGATGTGGAGCACCGCCTTTGCCAATGCGGAACTCTTCAAGCAGGCGAGGACAATGCAACGTGAAGGAAGGTATGATGAAGCGATAGGGGCTTTCAGAAGTTGCCTTCTCAAACCGGTGGAAGGGAAAGGACTTTCCGACCAGCAGATGTTTGTCTACACCGAGGCGCTGGTGCAGCTGATGAATACTTACCAGAGCAAGGGTGAACCCGAAGCATGTGTTAAGGCCTTGAAGGAGGTATTCAAGACCTCTCCTGCTTTACAGAAACACTGCCTGAGAGATTATTATTCGGTATTGAGCTATGCATTGTCCCGTACGGAGAAGATGAGGGAGGCAGAGGAGACTATGTTGAAGGCATTCACCATTCCCCTGCATAATGCTACCCCTGAGCGTTATTTCCGCGACTATGCCTATGCGGCAGCTGTGTTCTATGCCAATCCCCAATACCAGAAGGAGGTCATTGATTGGTGTAAGGAAGCGCTGTTGCAAGTACAGTCGTGCAAGAACACCTCAGGCAGGCAGTGGGTAACGGCCATGTTGGGTTCTCTGTATAAAAGAAACGGTCACATCAGCAAGGCTTTGGAACTTTACCGACAAAGCAGGGACGAGGCCCAGGAAAGAAATGACGATTTAGGTGTGCTCAACAGTCTGCATGCGTTGGTTGACCTTTTCCTGTACTGGGATGTGCCCGAGTATGCCAACTTGTACGCATCGGAGGCGGTACAGGTGGAACAGCGCTTGGGCATGGAGAACCCGATGGTTTCTGCACAAACCTATATTGACAAGGGTAGGGCATTGTTACAGTTAGGAAAAACAGACTCCATTTCCTTCTATGCCGGAAGGGCAAGGGAACTATGCGGGGCATTGCCTTACAACAGCGGTATGGTGGATGTGGATCTTCTGTATGGTACCTATCTGTCTGAAGAAGCAGGTGCTGATTCCTTGCATTACGGTATTCAGCAATTGCAACGTGTAACCCAGCAGGCAACGCCTATAAATCGTGCAAAGGCATATCAGCAATTGGCGCAGATATTTCTGTCTGCTGGAAAGAATGTTATGGCAGAGGCGATGCTGGATAGCATGTACACACTTCTGAATCAGGGAGATTCTCCGGTATATATACAAATGGATTACAAACCTGTCATCGAGTACTATCTGGATAAAGGGAATCAGCGCAAGGTGGAGCAATACACCAGAATGATGCTTCAGGAGCAGCAAACTTTAAGGGAAATGCGCCTGAACTATAATCTTGTAGAGGCCATTGCTGAACAGCAAACCGAACATCAGAGGCAGGAATTGAAGATTACACGATTGGGACATACCAACCAGGTTCTATGGTTCATATTGTATGCGGTCTTGTCTGTCATTGCAATTGCCGTTGTTGCAACACTCCTTGTTTACCAGAGGAAGCAGCACAGGATCCAGATGAGACTGGCAGATGAAAAGTTTGACCAGTTGGTTGCGAAACTTAATCAGTCAAACACGGAAAAGGATAAGATTGCCCAGGAAATCTGCGAGTTGCTGAACGACAAGGACAAGCGTCAGGAACTGGAAACCATAACACCATCCATGCTCCAGAAGGACGGCGAGTCCAAGTTCCGCCAGTGTTTCGAGATGCTGTACCCGCTCTTCCTGCATCGTCTGCGCGAAAAGGTGCCGACAATTACGCGCCGCGAGGAACTCCTGTCTATGCTCATAGTCTTAAAGCAGGGCAATAAGGAGATCGCGGAATTATTGGCTATTGCCCCACGAAGCGTGTTGATGCTTCGCCATCGCTTCCGTCAGAAGATAGGTATGACCACCGACAATTCCCTGGAAATCTTCATTGAGGAAATCCTGGAGGGGGGGGGAGAAGACCCCCTCAATCCCCCTGCAGGGGGAGGATCGGTGAGCGGGTGAGAACTGAAACGGTGAGCGGGTGAGCGGTGAGTGGATGAGTTTATCCACCCCCTCCCCACCCTGCGGGGTACTCCCGCCTGTCTCAGGGGGCGAAGAGGGTCTTTAGAAGAATGACTGAATGTCATTCTGTGCCCTCTGAGGGTCGCACTCCCCCCAGTGCGACGCTGGGCATAGTGTAGCGGATTGGTTACCGCGGTGATAGCGTTAGTCATTAACATTCCTCCCCTGAGACAGGGGAGGTCCCAAAGGGGGAGGGGTGGATAGTTCCTATTCCCGAGTAATCTGACTTTTTGAGGACTCGCTCATCCGCTCACCGCTTCTCGCTCCCCGTTGAAGAATTGTTTTCCGATTTGACTTTGTCGAGCCTGCTCTCGCTCGGCATTGAAGTAAACTTCATTGCTCTCGCTTACTCGCAGCCTTCACTTTTCCGTTTTCCGTTCATTAAAGCGGAGGGGAGGGGGGGCGTCCTCGTCTTTTTTCTCACAGAAATATAATCTCTAAGCCGGAGAATTCCGTTTAATCCGATTTAATCCGTTGATATAGCTAAATCTGTGACAATCCCGTCAAATCTGTGTCATCTGTGGGCGATTAGGGGAGGGGGGTATTCGCCATTTTCCACAGGCAGAGGAAGGCGGCCTTGGTGATGTCCACCATCTTGTTCCAGTTGATGCGTTCGGCATGGTCCGAGGGCATGTGGTAATCCGGGTGTCCGTCGGTGTGATACCACACTATTGATGCACCGGCATTGAAGAATGGCACCTGGTCGCTACCGCCACTGAGGTCGTCAGAAGGCAGGAAGTCGGGGTCGAGAGCCAGGGAATACTTCTTTATGTCCTCCTTCAGCCAGGTGGCATAAATCGAATCTTCGGCCAGGTACAGGTATTTCAGCTGCTGGGGGCGGTGCTCCATATTGTTGCGCCCGATCATGTCGAAGTTCATATAGCCCTTCACCCTCTTGATGTCGGGGAAGTTCTGGACAAAGTATTTCGAACCGAACAGTCCCTTCTCCTCACCATCCCAGAAGGCAAAGATTACGGTCTTCTCCGGTTGCTGGCCTGTAGCCATGAAAGCCTTGAGAATCTGAAGCACGGCCTGCACCCCCGAAGCATTGTCGTCCGCCCCGTTGAAGATCTTGTCGCCCTGTAGCAAGGGGTCGTAGCCAAGATGGTCGTAGTGTGCCCCCACAACGACAATCTCCTCAGGGTTCTTGCCCTCTATCTTCGCCAGTATGTTGCGCATTGGTGCAGTGCGGTGCGGCTTTTTCTTCAGTCTTTCTATTTTCATGGGGTCTACCGTAAACTGAGCATCCCTCCGCTCGGCAGAGTAGACCGTAAACGGCTGACCGAACCCCTCCTCAAAAAGAGGTGTGGCCCCCATCAGTTTCAGGATAGAGATCAGGTATTCCCCCGCAATCTGCCCGTGCCCGGTACCCGCCTCACGCCCCATGAGAGCATCGGATGCAAGAAACTCCACGTATGCCTGGGCGGTATTTCGGTTTATGCATTGCAATCCCTTTTCTTCGGGAGTGGTTTTCTCCTTCTTTCTTGCCTCTGCGGGTAAAGCGGCTATTATTGAAACCATAGCCATG
>JAFYVX010000007.1 GCA_017558255.1 Bacteroidaceae bacterium | reverse complement strand
GGTGGTATCCTTCGCCTACTATACGGCCGTTATGCACTATTACGGCTCCAACCATCGGGTTGGGTGCTGTGCTTGCTTCTCCGCACTTGGCCAGTTGTATGGCTCTTCGCATGTATTTCTCGTCTTCTGTCATGTGTTTAGGTTTTAGTGTCCCTAAGATACTCACGCTCGGAAAAATCAAATTTCTTTTGTTTTTTCGCTCGCTTAATCGTACCCTTGGGACTGGCGTCCCGAAGGTACTCACGCTCGGAAAAATCAAAAATGTTTTGCTTTTTAGCTCGCTTAATCGTACCTTTGTTGCATGAATTGCTTAAAAGAACTCAAGTCGCATTATGGTGCATCCGAAGGCTATGCTCTCTATCGCCTTGTGATGGAGGAGTGCTTCGGCTTGACGCATACGGACATATTGCTTGGCAAAGATAGCCAAATTTCGGAAGAAAACAAGGTTCGGTTGGAGGAAATCGTCACTCGCCTGCTTGAAAACGAGCCGGTCCAGTACATTCTTGGCTATACTCATTTTTATGGTCATCGTTTCAATGTGCGTAGCGGTGTGTTGATTCCTCGCCCAGAGACAGAACTTCTTGTCGACAAGGTACTGGAACTTGTCCGGTGTGCCGGTGGGGATGGTCCTTCCAGGGTTCTGGATGTCGGTACAGGTAGTGGATGCATTGCCATCAGCCTTGCTTTGGCGGGATGTAAGGTTACTGCAATGGATATTTCGGAAGATGCGCTGGGTGTGGCTTTGGAAAATGCCTCTATGCACCATGTAGAGGTGGATTTTATACATGAAAATATATTACACCCGTCTTTTGTATCCGAGCAGTGGGATGTGATCGTCAGCAATCCTCCATATGTGTGTTTGAGTGAAGCGGAGGATATGGATAGGAATGTTCTTGACTATGAGCCTCATTTGGCTCTTTTTGTACCAGATACCGATCCGCTTATCTTTTATCGGGCCATAGCCTCGTTTGCCTTGTCGCATCTTGTCCAGGGCGGATGGCTTTGCTTGGAAATAAATCAAGCATTTCCAAAGGAAATAACAGAACTGCTTGCTTCTTTCGGTTTCCGCAACATAACCATAATATCCGACCAATATGAAAAGAAACGAATCGCGTGTGCTCAGCTTTGAACAGGGACTTTGTCGTGCTGCCTCTTTGTGCAGCCAGTCCGAGCACTGCGTATCCGATATTAGCGAAAAACTGCTTCGCTGGGGAGTTTCAAAGGTAGATTCGGAACGTATCATTGATAGACTTGTTGATGAGAAATATATTGACGAAGCACGTTATGCCATTGCCTATGTTAAAGATAAGGTTCGCTTTTCGCATTGGGGTAGGGTAAAGATAAAGGTCATGCTTCGGATGCAGCATATCAGCGAAGCAGATATAAGTAATGCATTTGAACTGTTGGACGAGGAAGAATATCTTGGTGTTCTTGAGGGTGTAATAGAGTCTAAACGCAGGACTCTGTCCGAGACGGATAGCTATGCTTCCCGTGTCAAATTGATTCGCTTTGCACTGCAGAGGGGCTTTGAAATGCATGAAATAACAAAATTTATATCGGAATATTAGTGGAAATCAGTAAATATTCCTATCTTTGCATGGAAACAAAGTTTAACTACTAAAAGATAAAAGTTATGAGCACACTTGAAAAAATCTTTGCTGAAAAGCTTCTCAAGGTAAAGGCCATCAAACTCCAGCCCACAAATCCCTTCACATGGGCCAGCGGTTGGAAGTCTCCCTTCTATTGCGACAACCGTAAGACTCTGTCATATCCCGACCTCCGTTCTTTTGTAAAGATAGAAACTTCACGTCTCATTCTGGAACGCTTTCCCGAGGCCGAGGCTGTTGCAGGTGTAGCAACTGGCGCCATTCCTCAGGGTGCAATGGTTGCAGATACTTTGAATATGCCATTCGTGTATGTTCGCTCAAAACCCAAGGATCATGGTCTGGAGAACCTGATAGAAGGTGAACTGAAGCCCGGCACCAAGGTTGTTGTGGTAGAGGACCTGATCAGTACCGGTGGTAGTTCCCTGAAGGCTGTAGAGGCTATCCGCAACTACGGTTGTGAGGTTGTGGGCATGGTTGCTTCCTATACCTATGGCTTCGATGTTGCAGAAAAGGCATTCAAGGATGCTGGTGTAGAATTGGTTACACTTACCAACTATGAGGCCGTTGTGGCTCAGGCTCTGAGCACTGGCTATATCAAGGAGGAGGAAGTGGAACTGCTGAACCAGTGGCGTAAGGCTCCCTCTGAGTGGCAAGGATAATAACCTCTCATTACCAAGACTCTCATTTATGAATAAATATGAAAGTACGGTTAAGACGGTGTATGCTCCCGTGGAGCGTGTATATGCCCGTCTGTCCGACCTCACATCACTGCAGGTCTTGAAGGAAAGGGTGGATGATCCTCGATTTGAAGAGGTCATCAACAGTCAGGTGCCTGCTGACAAGCGTCCTACTCCTGAGCAGTTTGAAAAGTTGCGCAACAACATCCGCAAGATGGAACTCACTCCTGATACCATGTCCGGACATATCGGTCCCTTGGGTGACATTACGGTGCGAATAGTGGAGCGTGCAGAGCCTAAGCTGGTTAAGATGGAGTTGGAGGGAGCTCCCATTGCTGTGACCATGTGGATACAGATGCTGCCTTCCGATGAAAACTCCAGCCGATTGAAGGTGACTCTTGGTGCAGAGCTGAATTTCTTCATCCGTAAGATGATAGAGTCAAAATTGGAAAAGGCTCCAGAAGGATTGGCTCAGTTCCTTTCACAACTTCCTTATTAACATCCTATAGATCCTGCACGGACGCCGTGGCATTGCGCCATGTAGTCCGTGCGGATTGTATATTCTAACATATTAATGCAATGGCAAAACTTTGGGATAAAGGCTTTGAGATAAATGCGGAGATAGAACGCTATACAGTGGGTAAGGATCGTGAGCTTGACTTGTATCTTGCTCAAGACGATGTGATTGGTTCTATGGCGCACATCACCATGCTGGAGAGCATAGGCCTGTTGGAAAAGAATGAGCTTGCTGCCCTGTTGGCGCAGCTGAAGGAGATACATGCGCAGATTCTCCAAGGTGATTTCCAGATAGAAGATGGTATAGAGGATGTGCATTCTCAGGTGGAACTTATGCTGACTCGTTCTTTGGGCGAGATGGGCAAGAAGATTCATTCCGGTCGTTCGCGCAACGACCAGGTGCTTGTGGATCTGCGTCTGTTCACGCGCCGCCAACTGCGTATGGTTGTGGAGGATGTCTGCTCCCTGTTCAGGGAACTGCAGGCACAAAGCGAGCGCTATAAGAATGTGCTGATGCCAGGCTATACTCATCTGCAGGTGGCTATGCCATCAAGTTTCGGTCTGTGGTTTGGCGCCTATGCCGAGTCGCTGGTGGACGATATGATGATGCTTCAGGCAGCATACCGCCAGACCAACCGCAATCCACTGGGTTCTGCGGCTGGTTATGGCAGCAGTTTCCCCTTGGACCGTAGCATGACCACCCGTCTGTTGGGCTTTGATTCCATGGACTATAATGTGGTGTATGCTCAGATGGGCCGTGGCAAGACCGAGCGCAATGTGGCGTTTGCCCTTGCCTCTGTGGCAAGTACTGTCAGTAAGATGGCGTTCGATGCCTGTCTGTACAACTCGCAGAACTTTGCCTTTGTGCGTCTGCCCAAGGAGTGCACAACCGGCAGCAGCATCATGCCGCACAAGAAGAATCCCGATGTCTTCGAGCTGACACGTGCCAAGTGCAACAAGCTTCAGGCACTTCCGCAACAGATAATGATGATAATGAATAATCTGCCTTCAGGTTACTTCCGCGACCTGCAGATAATCAAGGAAGTCTTCCTTCCAGCCTTCCAGGAGTTGCGCGACTGCCTGCAGATGTCTGCCTACATTATCCGCAAGATGGAGGTGAACGAGGAAATCCTCTCGGATCCGCGCTACGATCTCATGTTCTCAGTTGAAGAGGTGAACCGTCTCGCTACCGAAGGAATGCCCTTCCGCGATGCCTACAAGAAGGTCGGTCTGGATATAGAGGCTGGTAACTTCACCCCCAACAAGGATATCCGTCATACTCATGAGGGAAGTATCGGTAATCTCTGCAACAAGGAGATAGCGTCTTTGATGGATTCGCTTGTTGCTGACTTCCATTTTGACCGTGTGGATAGAGCCATGGAGGCACTTCTTTCGTAGTGCTTTCACAGTATAATATATAATAAGGTGTAGCTTCGAGTTTATGAATATACCGAAATTTATGCTGGTTGCCTTGATGGCAACCGGCATTTTATCTTCTTGTGAAGAGGCGGAAAGTCTCTACAGCAGATTCTATGCCTATTTCCGCTATACTCCAGTCAGCGCAAAACCTAATTTGTATAGGGCGTGTACCTCGCTTGGAGAGTTTTGTACCATTACATACCCTCCCAGTGCTCAACAGAATTATGTGGTAAAAAGCCCCACTACTTCTTCTTCCGTGGATTACATTCCGCGTACTGCCCTTCAAGGATACCGCGAATTTGTCCTTGGTGTAGGTGGTGGTCTCGTTCTGGGTATGCCTATGATTCCAGAGATGCTGGAGCAGGAAAGTAAAGTGGTTTGCTATGACCTGTGTTGCTCCAACTGCTATCAGGACTATCATATTCAGAAACATCTGACTATGCATGCAGAAGGACTTGCCTCGTGCATTTCATGTGGTCGTACATACGATCTGAATAATATGGGTATAGTGTCGGAAGGAGATGCTGGGCGTTCGCTGTTTCGTTACTATGTCCACTATCACATGGCAACGCAAACGATTACCGTAAGCAACAATTAGGATGCTGTGTTGCAGTTTTCGGGCATTTTTCTTGGCAAAGTCGTTTTTTTATTATACCTTTGCACCCGCTAATGGACAGATGATTAGCATTCAGGTTGACTCGCTAGCTCAGTAGGTAGAGCACTTCACTTTTAATGAAGGGGTCTCGGGTTCGAACCCCGAGCGGGTTACAGAGTAGGGATGAAGTTATACTTCGTCTCTCTTTTTTTTATATGTGTCATCCCCAAACCGCTCTCATTTGAATTTAGACTTGCCTCTATGAGTCGTTCGTTTTACTGCTGTTAGTCGTGAGTTTTACCGCTATCAGCCGTTCGGCGAACCGCTATCAGCCGTTAATTTTATCGCTATCAGCCGTTCAGCGAGCCGCTACTATCTGTTCAGCGAGGCACTAACAACAGTCCTCTGATCCCTCATTACTTGCCTGTAAAAATGAGAATAAAGGGGTAGTGGTTGGATGTTTGGTGGCATAAAAAATATCAATACCCGAAAGTATTGATATTATATATAAGGTGTAGAATGAGCATCGGTATGTGGACTTAGCAGTCGATGAGTACCTTGCGCATGCCGTTCTCTGTTTCTTCTATAAAAACGGTAATGGTGTGTTCGGGAAGCAGTTCTTCGATTAGTTCTGGCCACTCCATCAGGCAGAGATTGTTGCTATAGGCGTATTCATCAAAACCAAGGTCCATCACTTCGCCCAGATTCTTTATTCGGTAAAAGTCGAAATGGTATATTGGCCCCATGTCAGAAGCGTATTCATTGACAATGGCAAATGTGGGACTTGTGACGGTGTCCTGTACTCCCAACTGTTCGCATATGGCTTTTATGAACGTGGTTTTGCCAGCTCCCATGCCACCATAAAAGGCAAATACACGCCTGTCGCCAATTTGTGCCACAAACTCCTGTGCGGCATCGTCAATCTTGTCAAGCGAGGGGATGATGATTTCAGTCATTTTCTTTGCTTGGTGAAATCAGTGGAGCGATAATGGAGAGCAGTACATACCAGAGTATTATGCCTGCAAAACAACTTTCTGCCAGCATGAAGCAAGGTATGCAGCCTAAGAGGAAAATATATTTCACCTTGTTGTCTGCCCATGACATGTTCTTGAATTTCAGGGCAAACAGAGGCAGTTCCGCTACCAGCAGAAAACAGAAAAGCATCATGAAAAGGAACAGGAAGATGGCATTGAATCTGCCACTTACCAGAAAAGCATGCTGTCCCACGATGAGGCTACCCCAGAACAGTGCGTTGGCAGGTGTGGGCAGACCTATGAAGGATGACGTCTGGCGGGTGTCGAGATTGAACTTTGCCAGTCTCAAGGCAGAGAATGCAGCCATAATGAATGCCGTGTAGGGCATGAAATTGCGCACGGGGTCCATAAATTCAGGATACTGCACTTCCTGGAACAGACTGAACAGCATGGCACTGGGTGCTACGCCAAATGTTACCACATCTGCCAGTGAGTCCAGTTCCTTGCCTATGGGCGATGATACTCCTAAGGCACGTGCCACCATGCCGTCGAAGAAGTCGAAGATGGCACCCAACAGAATGAATACTATTGCCCAGAAATAGTTGGTGGGGATGGGATTCTGGAATGCTGCCCCTGCAGCGATGCAGCCGCAAATCAGGTTGCAGCAGGTGATTATGTTGGGAATGTGTTTTTTCATTAGAGCTTGGCAATGATGGTTTCGTTACCTGTTGTGCGTTGTCCCAGTTCCACGTTCACCTTGGTTCCTACGGGCAGGTAGATGTCAACTCGGCTGCCAAACTTGATGAAACCCATGTGCTCGTCTATCTCGCATGTGTCACCTTCGTGGAGATATGTCACTATGCGTCGTGCCATGGCACCGGCAACCTGTCTTACGAGAATGTCCTGGCCGTTTGAGGCAGTTATGACAACGGTGCTGCGTTCGTTCTCGGTGCTGGCCTTGGGCAGCCATGCAGCCTTGAACCTGCCATCGTGGTGGCGCACAATCTTGACCTTGCCATCGCAAGGAACCCAGTTGGCGTGTACGTTGAAAAGACTCATGAAGATGCTTACCATAAGTCGGCGGTCATGGAAATACTCATTCTCCTCCACTTCTTCAATCACAACAACCTTACCATCGGCAGGAGCGATAATCAAGCCATCGGTATCAGCATCCTCATAATGTCTTATGGGGCAACGGAAGAAATTGACGATGACAAGATATATTATTGTGGTTATGCCGGCAAATGTATAGCTGACCATAGGACATGAGGATTTGGTCAGATAGTATACCAATGCGTTAAGCGCAGCAAATACAATGAATCCCACAATGAGAGTACTGGTTCCTTCGTGGTGTAAGCGGATTTTCTTAAGTTTGCGTAGTCTTTTGCCCATTTTTTTAATGATTTTATGTACAAAGATACAAATTATTGTGAATAAACAAGGTTGTGCTGTCATTTTTTTACTAAAAACCTATAAAAAACATGTCGTTGTCAAGGTGACTAATGGATTTTGCTGTATCTTTATGCCGTAAACATGTAAAAGACGATTGTAATTAATGCAGGATTTCGTTCATCTTCACGTCCATACTCAGTATTCTCTCCTTGACGGACAGGCAAGTATCCCCAAATTGGTGGATAAGGCTATTGCCGACGGTATGCGTGGCATGGCTGTCACCGACCATGGTAATATGTTCGGCATAAAGGAGTTTTTCGACTATTGCTGCAAGGTTAACGGAAAGCGTAAGAAGGAGGGGCTTGCCCCCTTCAAACCTATATTCGGTTGTGAGATGTATGTGGCCCGCCGTGGTGATAAGGGTCTGCGCGAGATCAAGCAGGATCAGAGCGGTTGGCATCTTATAGTCCTTGCAAAAAACGAGACAGGATACAAGAACCTGATAAAGTTGGTGAGTCGTTCATGGGTGGACGGCTACTATATGCGTCCCCGTACCGACCACAAGGATCTGGCACTGTATCACGAAGGACTTATCATTGCGTCGGCATGTCTTGGAGGTGAGATACCCAAGAAGATAATGTCGGGCGATATCGCCGCTGCCGAGGAGGCCATCGAGTGGTTCAAGGGCATCTGGGGCGAAGACTATTATCTGGAGGTCCAGCGCCATCAGGTCCGTGACCCACGCCAGAGGGCAAACCGCGAGGTCTACGAACTGCAGCAGAAAGTGAATGCTGTCATTATTGAACTTGCCAAGAAGCATGGTGTGAAGGTTATTGCCACCAACGACGTGCATTTTGTGGACGAGGACAATGCCGAGGCACATGACCATCTGCTCTGTCTTTCCACCAACAAGGATCTGAACGACCCCACCCGTATGCTTTACACAAAGCAGGAGTGGTTCAAGACGTGTGATGAGATGAGCGAGGTGTTTGCCGATATGCCTGAGGTCCTTTCCAATACCACGGAGGTTTTGGACAAGGTGGAAACCTACAACCTTGACTCCAATCCCATCATGCCGTTCTTTCCCATACCGGAGGAGTTCGGAACCGAGGAGCAATGGCGCCAGCGCTTTACCACCGAGGACCTGTTCCGGGAGTTCACTTCCGACGAGAACGGAGAGAACCAGATGCCTCGCGAGGAAGGAGAAAAGAAGATTGCCAAACTGGGAGGTCTGGATAAGCTGTACCGCATTAAGTTCGAAGCCGATTATTTAGGGTATCTTGCTTACGAGGGTGCCCGCAAACTATATGGTGAGAATCTTTCCAAGGACGTGGACGACCGAATCCGCTTTGAGTTGCACATCATGAAGACCATGGGATTCCCTGGATACTTCCTTATTGTGCAGGATTTCATCAACTCCGCCCGCAACGAATTGGGTGTTTGGGTGGGACCCGGCCGTGGTTCTGCTGCCGGTAGTGTGGTGGCGTATTGTCTGGGAATCACACGTCTCGATCCCATGAAGTACGATTTGCTGTTTGAGCGTTTCCTGAACCCAGACCGTATATCACTTCCTGATATTGATACCGACTTTGACGATGATGGCCGTGGGCGTGTCTTGCAATGGGTGATGGACAAGTATGGCAAGGAAAATTGTGCGCATATTATCACATACTCTACCATGGCCACCAAGAACAGCATCAAGGATGTGGCGCGTATAGAGAAACTGCCTTTGGATAAGGCAAACGCCCTGTGTAAGGCTATACCTGATAGGCTCAGTCTGGATGGCAAGGATCTGAAAATGAATCTGAATAATGCCATTAAGTGCACCATAGAGTTGCAGCAGGCAGAAGCAAGTTCCGATCCGGTTCTCGCAAATACGATCAAATATGCCCGCATGCTGGAAGGAAATATCAGGGGTACTGGTATTCATGCATGTGGATTCATTATATGTCGCGACCCAATTTCCGAACATGTGCCGGTGAGCACTGCTGATGACCCGGATTTCCCTGGCGAGAAAACGGCAGTGACACAGTACGATGGACATGTCATAGAGTCTACGGGTCTGATAAAGATGGACTTCCTCGGTCTTAAGACTCTGTCCGAGATGAAGGAGGCATGTCGTGTGATCAAGCAATCTCATGGCGTGGACATTGATCCGGATAATTTGCCGATAGATGATGAACTTACCTACAAGCTATATCAGGAAGGACGTACTATAGGAACCTTCCAGTTTGAGTCGGCTGGTATGCAGAAGTATCTGAAGGAACTCCGTCCCACGGTGTTTGAGGATCTTATTGCCATGAATGCTCTTTATCGCCCTGGTCCTATGGACTATATCCCCTCTTTCATAGCCCGAAAAAATGGTCATGAGGAGATAAAGTACGACATTCCTGTCATGGAGAAATACCTTAAGGATACCTATGGTATTACCGTCTACCAGGAACAGGTGATGCTTCTGAGCCGATTGCTGGCCAACTTTACGCGAGGCGAAAGCGATGCCCTGCGTAAAGCGATGGGTAAGAAGAAGAAGGACATCGTAGATGCCATGAAGCCCAAATTTATTGAGGGTGGGGTGCGTAATGGTCATGATCCGAAGATATTGGAGAAGATATGGGGTGACTGGGAAAAGTTCGCTTCGTATGCCTTCAACAAATCCCATGCCGCATGCTACTCCTGGGTGGCATACCAGACGGCATATCTCAAGGCTCATTATCCGGCAGAGTTCATGGCGGCTTTGCTGACCCGCCGAAAGGATGATATTAAGGAAATTACTAAGTTGCTGGACGAGTGCAAGGCTTTGAAGATAGAGGTATTGGGACCTGATGTCAATGAATCACAACCCAACTTTGGCGTAAACTCAAAATCGCAGATACGTTTTGGTTTGATGGCCATCAAGGGTCTTGGCGAGGCCGCGGCAGAGAGTATCGTCAAAGAGAGAGAGGCAAATGGCCCATATAAGGATCTTTTTGACTTTGTTCAGCGTGTTCCTATGTCTGCGGTGAAGCGCAGTGGCATGGAGTGCTTGGCGCTAAGCGGTGCCTTTGATGCCTTCAAGGAGCAGATAAGGCGCGAACAATTTTTTGCCGCCAATGCCAAGGGTGAGATATTCCTGGATACGCTGACCCGATATGGTAACAGTTATCAGCAAAGTATGATGGAGGCTCAGTTCTCGCTCTTTGGTGCGGATATGGTGGAAGTGAGCACCCCTCCTATACCGCCGGCAGAATCATGGGGCACTCTTGAGCGTTTGAATAAGGAAAGGGAACTGGTGGGAATTTATCTTTCCGGTCATCCTTTGGATGAATATGCCGTTATTGTTAGGGATGTATGTACGATGCATGCCGCAGACCTGGAAGATCCGTCTGAATTTCTGGATTGTGATTTTACCCTTGGAGGTATAGTTACTGCAGTAAAGACAGGTATCAGCAAACGAGGGTCGGGCTATGGTATTGTTACGATAGAGGATTATAGCGGTCAGGGCGAACTGGCTCTCTTTGGGCAGGATTGGCCCAAATGGGGCGGCTATATGATGGTTGGCAGCACACTGTTTATAAGGGGACGTGTGCAACCGGGACGTTATGATGCAAGTAGAGTTCAAGTTGGAATAGGCGAGATCCTTTACCTTGATGATGTAAAGGACGATCTCATCCAGAAGATAACTATTCATTTGAAGACGGATGCACTGACCGACGAATTGGTTATGACATTGGGAGAAACTCTGAAGAAGGAACCTGGTAAGGTGTCGGTGGAATTTATGTTCCACAATTCTGATGGTTCGACTTTGTCAATGAAACCGGCGGAACTAAAGATAAAGGCTACACGTAGCTTGATAGATTTCCTGCGTGGTCAGGACGGTGTGGAATATGCGATTAACGATTAGCGTTTAGCGATTTCGCAAGGAGACAAAAATGTGATTTAACAATAATATAAACTATAAAAAAACTTATTTATTATGGCACAAGTTATTAACAGCGCGAACTTTGAAGAACTGGTTGCTTCCGGCAAACCCGTAGTATTGGATTTCTGGGCTACATGGTGTGGTCCCTGTAAGCGTGTGGCTCCATTGGTAGAGCAGCTCGCCGAGGAGTATGCCTCTCAGGCTATCATCGGCAAGTGCGATATTGAGGAGGACGAGGATCTCCCAATGCGCTTCGGTGTACGCAATATCCCCACCATCCTGTTCATCAAGAACGGCGAGGTTGTGGACAAGCAGGTAGGTGCATGCACCAAGGCTGTTCTTGAGGACAAACTCAAGGCTATCCTGTAATACAGACAATGCTAAATGCTTATTTACCATGAGCGATTTCAATGAAGAACTGCTCTTTGCAGAAGAGGACCGCCAGACGGTGGAGTTTATACAGGGTTATCTGCCCCAGGAGATAAAAGAGAAATTCACCGAGGACGACCTGTATTATTTCCTGGATGCCTTCGTGGAGTACTGCGAGACTGCCGGTCTCATGGACAATGAGGACGAGGAGGCAGAAATAGACATCGAGGAGGCTGCCGCCTTTATGGCCAAGCAGGCAAAGAAGGAAAAGATCGGCGAATTCGATGCTGAGGATGTCCGTTGGATCGTGGACGGCCAACTGGAGTTCTGGGAGTCACAGGAATGACCGACGAGCAATATATGCGACAGGCCCTGCAGGAGGCGCATAAGGCGCTTTCTGCAGGGGAGGTGCCTATAGGTGCCGTTATCGTGTGTCGTGGGCAGATTATAGCACGCGGTCACAATCTTACGGAGCGTCTGCGCGATGTCACCGCTCATGCCGAGATACAGGCTATCACAGCAGCAACGGAGTATTTGGGTGGCAAGTACCTTACGGACTGCACCCTCTATGTCACCGTGGAACCTTGTATCATGTGTGCCGGTGCCCTGGGTTGGTGCCAGATTCCTCGTGTGGTGTATGGCGCGGCAGACGAAAAGCGGGGATTCCGCCGTTTTGCTCCTCAGGCACTGCATCCGAGGTGTGAGGTAGTGTCCGGAGTGCTCCAGGAGGAGTGTGCCGCGCTGATGAAGTCCTTTTTCCAGAAGAAGAGGTAGGCACTATGGCACAGCACAATGAGTTTGGGGCACAGGGTGAGGATATAGCCATAGACTATCTACGTTTGAAAGGCTATGTCATTCTGGACAGGAACTGGCGTAGCGGGCATCGAGAGATAGACATTGTTGCACGCAAGGACGATACCATTGTATTCGTGGAGGTAAAGGCACGTGCCAATGCATTCTATGGCAGACCCGAGGATGCTGTCACCCGCAGGAAGATGCATTTGCTGGTCCTTGCCGCCGATGCCTACCTGCGTTACCATTCCATAGATCTTGAGGTCCGTTTCGATGTCATTGCCATTACTGGTACAACAGACAAACCGTATATCAAACATTATGAACATGCATTCCGACCAGGTATTGGAATATAAGCATATTGAGGAGGTCAGTTCCACCAACGATTTCCTGCGTGCTTACGACCCAACGGCTGAGATTACGGTGCTTTCTGCCTCCCATCAGACCAAGGGCAGGGGGCAGATGGGTAATACGTGGATCAGCAATCCAGGGGAGAATGCCTTGTTTAGCATCCTTGTCTGTCCCTCCGCACTGAAGGCCGCTGATGGTTTTGTCCTCAGTCAGGCCATGGTACTTTCCATTAAGGAAGTACTCGATGGTTATCTTGAAGGAATAAGCATCAAGTGGCCCAACGACATATACTGCGGCAAAGAGAAGATTTGTGGCACGCTCATAGAGAATGTGCTTATGGGCAAGTTCGTAGGACGCTCGGTTATAGGCAGCGGCATAAATGTGAACCAGACGGAGTTTCCCGACGGTCTTGCCGCCCCGGCAACATCCTTGCGTATATATATAAAAAGGATAGTGTCGCCAGCAGATATCATCCGTTCGGTTGTGGAGCGTTTTGCACGCTACTACGAGGAAGTGCAGGTTGGTTCATACGACCATATCAGGGAGGAGTATCATCGCCACCTGTATCTGAGGGGAGAAAGGCATTGCTTTCAGGACGAGGCAGGCACCTTCACCGGTGCCATCTCCCATGTAGAACCGGACGGGCACATCATAATCGTGGACGAGGACGGACTTTCCCGTCGATATGCTTTCAAACAGGTAAAGCTGCAACGTTAATAAGAAAAAGAATAACCAGAAATATTATCTACTATGAAATTCAATCGTATCTTACTGAAACTCTCCGGCGAGAGTCTGGCAGGAGAGCAGAAACAGGGTATCAACACCGAGCGTCTGAACGACTATGCGCGTCAGATCAAGGAGATTGCCGAGATGGGTGTGCAGATAGGCATCGTTATCGGTGGTGGCAATATTTTCCGTGGCCTCACTGGCGCTGGCAAGGGTTTCGATCGCGTAAAGGGCGACCAGATGGGCATGTGTGCTACGGTAATCAACTCTCTGGCATTGAGCAGCGCTTTGGGCGCCATTGGTCAGAAGAACCGTGTCCTCACCGCCATCCGTATGGAGCCCATTGGCGAGTTCTATACCAAGTGGAAGGCCATTGAGGCTATGGAGCGTGGCGAGGTTGTCATCATGAGTGCAGGTACGGGTTCGCCCTATTTTACCACCGACACAGGTTCATCCCTGCGTGGCATTGAGATAGAGGCAGATGTTATGCTCAAGGGAACTCGTGTGGACGGTATCTACACTGCCGATCCAGAGAAGGATCCCACTGCCACCAAGTTCCAGGATATTACCTATCAGGATGTCATTGCCAAGGGGCTCAAGGTTATGGATATCACCGCCACAGCAATGTGCATGCAGAACGACCTTCCCATCTACGTGTTCAATATGGACATCGTGGGCAACCTCAAGAAGGTCATCTCCGGCGAGGACATCGGTACTTTGGTGCATAATTAACGATGAACGTTTAGCGTTTAACGTTGAATGATTATTTCTTGCCACGCGGATTACACGAAGAAGCGTAATCCACGTGGCAACAATATTCCCACCACCTTAAAAAATGGGAACGGATCAGCGGTGAGCAGACTGTCATCTGTACTCTGTCATCTGTGCCGTTCATCCCCCTCAATACACCATCCTCACCTGCACGGAGATGTCCTGACGGGTGGGGGAGAGTATCTCCTGAAGTCCGGAGGACATGCTGTCTCTGTCGAACATGTGTGTCAATGAGTACTTGGTTTCTATCATCCAATGCGAGCGAGGGAAGGTATAGCGTATGGTGGTGGCAAACCTGAGGCCGTGCCCGTAATATGACGTGGAGGATGTGCTGTTCCACAGGGATGGTTCGTAGATGTATATGCGGGTCTGATAGTCTGGGGCATGAAAGTATCCGGCCATCACACCGAGGCGAAGAGCATCTTCCTTCAGCAACTTGCCTTGTACGAGCTGACCGAAACCGAATCCGGGTTTCTTTGTCGGTGCCATATGCACCAATGCAGTGCTTTGCAGTTTCCATTTTTCCGAGGCGAGGCATGTCCATTGTGCCCTCATGCGGTGATGAGGTAGGGTAAGGTCGTTTGCCGCCTTTCTCTTCATCTGATAGCGGAGGGATATGGAATTTATTCCCGATGCCTCAAACTTTCCCTCCAACATCAGTTCCTGTCCGTTGCTTGATGAAGTCATTCCGTAGCGTGGCCAGTAGTCGGCAAAGAAGTCGGCATACCCGATGAGGCTCAGCCTGTCCCATGGTCTGGCCTCTATGCGCACCATTGCGCCGGTTTCGTTCTGCACCTTGGAGTTCTCGCCGATGGCTGCTGCCTGGAAGGAGTGGAACTTGTGACTGTAGTACCGTCCCAATACGCCTATCTTCAGATTTCTGTTTGCCAGCCACTGCACACGTCCCAGCGAGGCAATGCCCCCATGTTCAGTACTGTATGCCACTTCAGCTGAGACTGTCCAGTGGTAGTAGCTGTAGCCACCATGCAGACCGATGACCCCGAAGTCCTGTCCCCGTGGATACCAACGGCGGTATTTGTCGTTACCTGGCGAGAGGATGCGGTTAAAGTGTTGCCAGTATCCCGTTGCGCCTACACTGAAATGCCCAATGTCGGCCTGAAGATGTGCTCCCACCAAGGCAGAGCGGGTGTTGTTCTTCTTTCCAATCTCCGTTTCCGTACGGTGATAGCCGTTCTCCACTATTGTCTTTGCATTCCCGTCCTTGTCCAATGTCGCATCCAAGGCACGGTACGAGGCAAACAGGGTGCCGCTCATGTTGAACTTCCTCCGGTTGTTCTTCCAGTCTTCCTTACTGCCCAATGTTATCGCCACACCACGTAGGAAACCGTTTTCCGACATGCCGGTCATGGGGCGCACCCCCTGGCTTGCATTGCTCATCAGGTTGGTCTTGCTTGTGGAGGTTCCACGGCTTATCACCAGTCCCTCTCCCCATCCGGCACGATAGTCGCCTACAATAGCCGTCCTGACAATTCCCTTGTTCCGTATCATGGCATATCCGCCGAAGCTGTCGTAGAATCCCTCCCCAGGATCTTTCTTGGCATGTGCCCCTATGTTCACATGATCGCTTTCCAGAGAGTACCTGATGCGGCTGTACAGAGGGT
Organism: Bacteroidaceae bacterium; assembly: GCA_017558255.1. Taxonomy (GTDB): domain Bacteria; phylum Bacteroidota; class Bacteroidia; order Bacteroidales; family Bacteroidaceae; genus Physcousia. The sequence continues at coordinate 65 of JAFYVX010000007.1, read as the reverse complement.
TTCCCCTGTACTTGCCCGTCTGATAGCCTTTCCTGTAGTACAGCGGAATGTCCATGCGGCTGTCC
>JAFYVX010000071.1 GCA_017558255.1 Bacteroidaceae bacterium | reverse complement strand
GTCCTTGCTCATGCCAGTTTGGGCCTCCACAAGCAGTGCCGACACCCTACTCTCACCCTCGGGCATGGCAATAAGCAACTTGTCAAGTTCACTGGACATACGCATCAGGTCGGTACCCACATGCTCCACCAGCATCTGTGTAGCCTTTGGTTCTATGTCCTTGCCCGAAGCCTTGAGGTATCGCTGTATAAATGCAGGTAAAGAACTTTCATAGACACGCTTGCTTTCGAACACCACCCCAGCCTTGTCTATATTCTTGCCCAGAGTCTTGCGCTTGTCCATGTTGCCGTTCTTGTGGCAAAGTACCAGCACGGTTGTTGGCGAAGGGTTCTTTACATACGCCGCCAGCGCATCCTGCGAGGTGCGCATCTGCTGAAACTCGCGCACCACCACCAGTCGCCTCTCTCCCAACATGGGGAACTGCTGGCAGGAGTCTGCCACGCGTACGGCATCCACATCGCTACCATAAAGCAGGTCCATGTCGAAATCCTTGTTCGCCTTTGGCATCACCTTCTCTGTGATGATCGCCTCCAGACGGTCTATGTAATACGGCTCCTCGCCCATAAGGCAATAGACAGGCGCTATGTTGCCAGACTTTATCTGCTTTACTATCTCTTCGTATGTCATCTTCAGTTTGTGAATGTATATACCTACGATTATAATAATGTATATACCTATAATAATATATTAATGTAATATGAACGGGATCGGTACTATTGCTTCAGTAATCGAATTTCAGGTGGCGAACCGTTCTCTTCTCCTCGCGTATCATCTCCATGGCATCTATGCCTATGAGCACATGCGTACGCACAAAGTTGCGAGTCACCTCGTTGTCACTCTCCGAAGTCTTCACCCCATCGGGCGTCATCGGGTTGTCCGACACGAGAAGCAAGGCACCCGTGGGAATGTGGTTGGCAAATCCACATGTAAACAGAGTTGCCGTCTCCATGTCCACCGCCATGGCACGCGTAGTGCGAAGATACTGCTTGAAGCGGTCGTCGTGCTCCCACACCCTTCTGTTGGTCGTGAACACAGTTCCTGTCCAATAGTCCAGCCCCATATCGCGAATCGTTGACGAGACGGCACGCTGAAGCATGAAGGCAGGCAAGGCTGGCACCTCGGGAGGAAAGTAGTCGTTGCTCGTACCCTCTCCCCTGATGCCGGCAATGGGCAGGATCAGATCACCTCTCTGGCTCTTCGGTGTCAGTCCTCCGCACTTGCCCAGAAAGAGACACGCCTTCGGACTTATTGCCGAAAGCAGATCCATGATGATGGCAGCATTGGGACTTCCCATGCCGAAGTTTATTATTGTCAGGTCGTCAGCCGTGGCCATGCGCATATTAGAGGCATAGTCGGGCTTGGGCAACGAGAAATGCTCGCAGAATATATCCACGTAATTATTGAAGTTCGTCAGCAAGATATACTCGCCAAAGTCCTCCAAAGGATGGTTGGTGTATCTGGGCAACCAATTTTCTACTATTTCCTGCTTCGTTTTCATAGTCGTGGGGGGTAACAGTGAGAGATGAGCGGTGAGAGAGAACTCAAAGGACATATAGAGGACTCTGAGATGAGCTTTCCTTTTTCACTTTTCACCTAATTCATTTTTATTCCTCCGTCTGCAAAGATACATTTTTTTACTGAAAAAAGCACCCTGTTGCACCAGTATTGTGCAACAGGGTATTTGTTTCCTAGGCGAATACTATCCGTGTGTAGAGCCTCTACTCGTTGATGAGGAAGATATGGTTCCAGTACTCTTTTCCCTTCTCTCATGGGTCTGAAGTTTTTTTTGGATTTGTTTTAACCAACATTAAATGTGATAGGTGATGGTCTTATGTAAAAAATAATTAAATTTGTACACCAAAGCCGCGGCTTTTGCTACAAAATACACGCACGAACTATGAATAATGAGTTTCCTTTGTCCAAAGCACAGTATGGTCTGTATGTGGACTGTATGAACAATATAGGTAAGGTCTACTACAACTGCTCGTTCTGCTATCATCTGGATGCAAGTCTGGACGGCGAGCGGATGTGCCGTGCCATAGAAACGGCGGTGAAGGCGCACCCAGCCCTATTCACGCGCATCGTCCTAAACGAGGATGGAGAACCCATGCAGAGGGTTGATGTGGAGGACCAGAACGGATGGTCGCTGACGTTGGAGAACACAACGGACATCGAGAGGGAGATTATCGACTTTGTACAACCATACAATCTGCACGAGGGGCGTCTCTTCAGGATAAGGCTGATAAGAGATGCCGAGCATTTGAACTTCCTGCTTGACATACACCACATAGTCAGCGACGGCACATCGTTCCAACTGCTGCTTGAGGACATAGACAAGGCCTACAGAGGCGAGAACCTCATTGCGGAACGCCTGTCACAAGGAGAGCAGGCACTTGCTGAGGCAGAGCTGCGCAAGAGCACGGCATTTGCACAGGGCAAGGAGTGGTACGCCCGGAACTTTGAGAGTTCGGACACCTGCACGCAACTCATCCCCGACCTTGAGACTTCGGATGGCAGGAAAGAAGCTGTCTACACACGCACGCTAACCATAGACCTGGAGCAGACAGACGCATTCTGCCGCGAGAACGGGATATACAAGAACAACCTCTTCACCACGGCATACGCCCTACTGATGGCAAGATACAACAACGAGCAGGAGGCATTCTTCCCCACCGCCTATAACGGTCGCGGAGACAAGAGGTTGGCCAACACCGTGGGAATGTTTGTAAAGACCATACCGGTGCAGATAAGGTTCGACAACGACACCACCACCATGGAACTGCTCCAGAAGAACCAACAACTGATGAGCGGATGCAGGAAGCACGAGGCATACTCCTTCGTTGACTTCATGCAGGACATCGGTCCAAGTTACAACACCATGTTCGGATGGCACGGCATGCTCTTTGAGAAGGACACCATCGGTGGCCGTCCGATGGGGGTAAGATGGTTGGTAAATTCCACGCTGGGAGTATCGCTCTATGTGAGAGGAAGCATAGAACAAGGCCGTTGCCACATGACCGCCGAATACAATGCCAACGAATACTCTGAGGCAATCATAGCACAGTTACTTGAAAGTTACGAGGCGGTGATCGACGGACTCATCTCGCAAAAATATCTGCGCGACATCTGCATTACCACAACCAGTCAGATAGGACTTCTGGACTCGTTCAACCTAACGGACAAGACTTATGACGAGAGTCAGACCATAGTGTCGCTCTTCCAGAGACAGGTACAGGAGACACCCGATAATGTTGCCGTCGTCTACAGGGACAATGCATATACCTACCGGCAGGTGGATGACCTGAGCAACAGGATAGCCGCCTATGTGGCACAGAGAGGACTGGGAAGGGAGGATGTAGTGTCCATACTCATAGCACGAAGCGAATGGATGGTAATAGCACCCTTGGGAGTGCTAAAAGCAGGGTGCGCCTATCAGCCTCTAGACCCCACATATCCCCAGGAGCGGTTGGAGTTCATGATGCAGGATGCCGAGGTATGTCTGCTTATTGCCGACGAGCATCTGTGCCATTTGGCAAGCTCACACACAGGAGCGACACTGCTCACTAAGGACATCGCCCAACTGCCCCTCCACCCCGTGGCACCCGAACCTCCCACCCCGCATGACCTGTCCATACTTCTCTATACCAGCGGTTCCACAGGTACGCCAAAGGGATGCCAACTGGAGCATGGTAACATCGTGGCCTTCTGCCACTGGTATCATTCATACTACGACCTTAAGTCCACCGACCGCGTGGCATCTTATGCCAGTTTCGGTTTTGATGCCAGCATGATGGACACCTACCCCACCATCACCCGAGGTGCGACGCTGCACATCATACCCGAGGAGTTGCGCCTTGACCTGCCAGCACTGAACGACTACTTCGGCCAGAACCACATCACACACTCGTTCATGACCACACAGGTGGGCTATCAGTTTGCCACCGGCATGGAGTTGGCCAGTTCGCTGAAGCACCTCTCGGTAGGTGGCGAGAAACTGGCTTCGCTTACTCCTCCAAATGGTGTCTGTCTGCACAATCTCTACGGTCCTACGGAAACCACCGTGCTCATTACAGCACACCACGTCAGGGAGAGAAAGAAAGAGATACCCATAGGCAGGGCCATTGACAACACACACCTGTACATAGTGGATGCGCAGGGCCACCGACTGCCTGTTGGTGCCGCAGGAGAATTGTGGATAGCAGGTCCGCAGGTGTCGCGCGGTTATCTCAAGCGTCCCGAAAAGACACACGAAGTGTATCTGCCTAACCCCTTTGATGACTCCCTCAAATACAACCGCATATACCGCTCTGGCGACATAGTGCGCTATCTGCCATCGGGCGAGATACAGTTCATAGGGAGAAGAGACGGACAGGTCAAGGTGCGTGGTTTCCGTATAGAACTGAAAGAAGTGGAGGCCGTCATCCGGGAATACCCGGGCATCAAGGATGCCACCGTACAGGCCTTTGACGAGGAAGGAGGAGGCAAGTTCATCGTGGCATACATAGTAAGCGACAGACAGGTGGACACCGGACAGCTCCACGATTTCATCCTCAAGCAGAAACCTCCCTACATGGTACCAGCCGTAACCATGCAGATAGAGAGCATTCCGCTCACGCCCAACCATAAGGTGGACAGAAAGGCATTGTCCGAACCCAAGAGGGGCAATGGCAACGCCATCACCACGGAGCAAAGCGACATTGTCATGAATCTGCTGGAGGCGGAACTGCACGAGATGATATCGTCCATCATCAACAATACGGATTTTGGCATAACCACTCCGCTCCTATATGCCGGCCTTACCTCCATCACTGCCATAAAACTTGCCGTGCAAATGGGCAGACGCTATGGCGTTGCACTGGATTCACAAAGGCTCATAAAGAGCGCTTCCCTGCAAGACATCGAAAACGAGATTCTGCGCAAGATGCTTGCCACGGATACAGACAAGGAGAAAGGCACAACCAACACACCACCACCTTCAACCCAAGAAAGAGGAGGCACAACCTCGGCACCTTTGTCGTACGCACAGACAGGTGTGTATTTGGAATGCCAGAAGAATCCACTCTCCACCGTCTACAACATCCCCTGCATGCTCACCTATCCGCAGGGCATCAGTGCCACCTCTCTGGCAGAGGCGGTGAAAAGGGTCATAGCATGCCATCCCGAAATGAGCGTATGCTTCAGCACACAAGGCAACGAGACGGTGCAGACGGTGGCAGAGAGCGCCTCGGCCATCATCCCCGTCAAGACTATGGACGATGAGGAACTCGCGGCATACAAGAAGGAGTTTGTTAGACCCTTCAACCTGAACCAGGCGCCTCTGTATCGCTTTGAGGTGGTAGAGACACCCAGTGCCGTGCACCTGCTCATGGATGTGCACCACCTTGTATTCGATGGAGTCTCTGCCGACATGTTCATACGTCAGATAAGCGACGCCCTCGAACACAGGCCTGTCAATGCCGAGACATACACCTACCTGGATTTCGTCAGGGAACAGATTGCCGACGAGAAGACGGAGTCCTTTGCCAGAGCGCGAAAGTTCTTTGCAGAGAAATTGCAGAGGTGCGAGAACTCAAGTGAGATACCTGCCGACCTGCCCAAGAGCGACCAACAGGGTTTCATCGGTGAGGCATCGTGTGCCGTAGATCATGACAGGGTGGCACAATTCTGCCGCAGGCACCAGATAACACCTGCACACCTGTTCTATGCCGCAACGGCCTATGTGGTTTCCCGACATACCAACAGCCGAGATGTGTACATCTGCACCATAAGCAGCGGACGAAGCAATCTGAAGATAGCAGAAACCGTGGGCATGTTTGTGAACACGCTGGCATTGGGCATTTCCATAGACGACATCAGCGTGGAGGAGTTTCTGCAATCGGCAAGCCAGACCTTCAGAGAGACACAGGAGAACGAGAACTATCCCTTTGCACGCATTGCCTCGGAGTATGCCTACAAACCATCCATTGCCTATGCATATCAGGTTGGAGTATTGTCGGAATACCGTGTGAATGGCATGGAAATCTCTCAGGAAGTCCTGGAGTTGAAGGTACCCAAGTTCAAGATAAACATACAGATACAATCGCATGGAGTTGTGGTGGAATACGACGATTCCATGTACACCCACGCCCTGGCAGAATCATTGGCAGAGAGCATCGTGGCTGTGGTGGAAGGTATGATGGGATGCACAAGCGATAGCAGGGTGCGAGGGCTCTCCATCATAGGTCCCAAGCAGAAAAATGCTTTGGAAAGTATACGGACAGTTGCTACGGGCGAGGCCCCCTTTGGCCTGATGCACGATTGCATAGCGCATTTTGCCCACACCAAGCCAAGTGCCACGGCACTGATTGCGTGCGACGCCACCTACACCTATGCCGAGATGGAGGATGCCACCAACAGGATTGCCACCTCGCTCCGCAAACAAGGTGTGCAAACAGGCGACAGGGTTGCCCTGCTGCTTCCTCGCACCAGCCATCTTATTCTATCACTCTTCGGTGTGCTCAAGGCTGGGGCAACCTACATTCCTTGCGACCCAGAATATCCCCAGGAACGTGTAAAACTGATTCTTGAAGACTCCAATGCCACATACATCATCACCGACAGGGAGCATGGCGAAGGTTTGCCCGAGGAGAAGTCTATTCTGTGTGAGGAACTGATGGACATTGAGGCAGAAGACATAGAGAGCAGAGTATGCCCCGACGACTTGGCATACATCATCTACACGAGCGGTTCTACGGGTCGTCCCAAGGGTGTGATGCTTCGCCACCAAGGCATCTGCAACTATCTGTACGGACATCCTGCCAATGTGCTCGCTCATGCCGTGTTGCAAGAGGCAGAGCGCATCTTGAGCGTAACTACCATTTCTTTTGATGCCGCGCTGCAGGACATCGGCACCTCCCTGTTCAACGGCAAGACCCTTGTGCTGGCAACAGAGGAAGAGGCCAATAACCCCATGGTTCTGGCTTCGCTCATCCGCAAGCACCATATCGACATGGTGTCTGGCACTCCGTCGCGATGGATGGCATGGCTCGAGAGCGAGGATTTCAGAAACGCTATAAACAACATAGGAATAGCGCGTGCAGGAGGCGAGAAATTCCCTCTCCAACTGCTTCGCCAACTCCAGTCGCTCACCAGGGCACGAATCTTCAATTGCTATGGACCTACGGAAATCACCGTTGCCTCGAATAACAAGGAACTGACACATGCATCTATGGTTAGCGTGGGCAAACCACAATTGAATGTCATGGAATTCATCGTTGACCAGGATGGCAACGAACTACCCATCGGTGTGGTTGGCGAACTGTATATCGGCGGACGGGGAGTTGCGCGCGGATATAACAATATGGAGGAGATGACCCGTGAGCGCTTCATCCATTATCAGGGAGAACGCATATATAGGTCGGGCGACTATGCCAGATGGACCCCAGACGGCGATGTCGTCATCTTGGGCAGGACAGACAACCAGATAAAACTGAGAGGTCTGCGCATAGAATTGAGCGAGATAGAGAATACCGTGCTGAAGGTGCAGGGGATGGAGAAGGCTGTAATCCTAGTCAGGAAAATCAACGGCAAGGAGCACCTGTGCGCCTATTATACCTCCGACCGCGAAATCACCCCAGAGGCACTCAAGGCGGAGATTTCAAGGCATTTGACGCATTATATGGTTCCTACGGCATATATGCAACTGGAAAGCATGCCCATGACGCCCAACGGCAAAACCGATATCAAGGCATTGCCCGAACCGATATTGGCAACATCCTCGGCATACGAAGAGCCGCGCAACGAGACTGAAGAGACCTTCTGCCGTATTTTTGCAAGAATACTTCAACTGGACAAGGTAGGCGCACTGGACAACTTCTTTGAACAGGGTGGAACATCCTTGCTTGTAACACAACTGATTATCGAAGCCAACAGGGAGGGATTGGACATTACCTATGGCGATGTGTTCAGGCATCCTACTCCGCGCATGTTGGCAAACCTTGCCAACGGTGACAAGGAAAGTGCAGAGGATGCACAGGCAAAGGACTATGACTATTCTGCCATCAACCGTGTACTGGAAGGCAATTGCATGCAGGCATTCCGCCAAGGAGAACGGGAGGCACTGGGCAATGTGCTCGTGACAGGAACGACAGGCTACCTGGGCATCCACATACTGAAGGAACTCATTGCCTCTGATATTAGGCAGATATACTGCCTTGTGCGAGGAGATAGCATTACTACGGCCAAGCAGAGACTTAAAACCTTGCTCTTCTACTACTTCAGCGAGGACTATGCACACCTGTTTGACGAACGCATAAACATCGTGCTCGGCGATGTGACACAACCCATTGACGAGGACTTACCCGTTGACACTATATTCAACTGTGCCGCCGTGGTGAAGCACTTCGCCGAGGGAACGCTCATCGAGGATGTAAACATTGGCGGTGCCAAGCATTGTATGGACTTCTGCCTGAAGAAGAAGGCACGGCTCATACACATCTCCACGGCAAGCACACGAGGACTCAGTGTAAATGGCATACCTGCCAGCAACGAGGTGTTCAGCGAGAAGAGCCTTTATATGGGGCAATTCCTTGGCAACAAGTACATACACTCAAAGTTCGTGGCAGAAAGGCTGGTACTGGATGCCGTTGCAACAAAGGGACTCCGTGCCAAGATCATGCGTGTTGGAAATCTGTCGGCACGCTCCACCGACGGAGAATTCCAGATAAACTTCTCTACCAACTCGTTCATGGGACGCATCAGGGTCTACAACATGCTTGGGTGCTTCCCACACGACTTGAGAACCTCACCTGTGGAATTCTCGCCTATCGACGAGGTTGCCAGGGCTATAATCCTACTCTCGCAAACGCCCAAAGAATGCTGCGTGTTCCATCCATACAACATCCACACCCAGTTCATGGGCGATGTGCTCAAAGTCTTGGAACCCATCACCCGAGGCATAGGGTTTGTGGAAATGGAAGAGTTTGAGAATGCCATGGAGCAGGCAAAGAACGACCCTGCCAAAGCACAGATACTTGCAAGTCTGCTTGCCTATGAGAACATGGCTCACGGACAGAAGACCAGCGATGTGAAGCGTAGCAACGACTATACCACGCAGGTGCTCTTCCGTCTTGGTTTCAATTGGTCAACAACCTCCATGGACTATGTTGAGCGCATGCTAAAGGCCATAGCAGGACTGGGATTCTTTGATGTGTGATTTAACCCACCATCTCCCCCTTTGGGTACTCTCTCTGTCTCAGGGAGAAAATGTTAATGGGGAACGCTATCACCCGCTCTGTTCACCTGAGACAGGGGGCGAAGAGAGTCTTTCAAAGGAAGTACTAAATGTGCTTCCGTACCCTCAGAAAGGAGCATTCCCCAATGCGACACTGGACCTGGAGGGAACCCGAAGGGGGGGAGGCGGTGGATATTTCCTAATCTAACATTAGAAATGTTATAAAATCAATTGGTAACCTCTAATAATCAATTAGCATTAACCTCATTAGACCAAACAATAAATAAGGATGAAAACCATAGAATCAGTCAAGGCGCAACAACTCGTTGCAGATGGAATGTTGCTTTCGGAAGAGGAGCGAAAGCATGTACAACAGGAAAGATTGCACGAACTGGTGGCATACGCACGCCAACACTCGCCATACTTCGCCAAGTTGTATGCCAACCAACCCGAAGACTTTCATCTGACAGACCTGCCATATACCGAGAAATCCGCATTGCTGGAAAACTATGACGAGTGGGTTACAGACCGCGAACTGAATCTGAAAATAGTCCTTGATTACATAGGGAGAGATGAGTCAAGAAGCGGAGAACTGCTACTGGACAAATACACCGCATTGCGCACCTCCGGTTCGTGTGGCAATCCCATGCCCATGGTGAGGGATGACCACAGAAACAAGATACACGCACAACTCATAGGGCAGCGTCTGTGCGGACAGATGGACCCCGACTTCCTGAACATACGCAAGAACAGGGTAGCCACGGTGATACACACATCCAACGGGGCATCCAGTTATGAAGCGGCAAAGAGGATGCTGAAGGCAAACCCTGGCTATGAAGACAACTTCCTGTGCCTGTCTGTACTGGACAGTATAGAGCATATCGTAGAGGAACTGAACCGCTTCCAACCCGATAGCATGACTGGCTATCCTTCGGTACTGATCAGGTTGGCCATGGAGCAGGAAAAGGGAAATCTGCACATAAACCTGAAGGCATTGGCAAGTTCGGCAGAGATGCTATCCGAAGAGAACTTCCATCTGATACAGAGGGCGTTCAGATGTCCTGTTGCCAACAACTATTGCATGACGGAGGGTGGCGAGATAGCAATGACGCACAATTGTCCGCATCTGCATCTTAACGAAGACTGGATAATCGTAGAACCCGTGGACAAGGACAAGAATCCCATGGGTGAGACGGCCGAGTGGTCGGAGGGTATATTGATAACAGACTTGAGCAACTATGTGCAACCCATCATCCGCTATTATGTGAATGATGTGGTGAGGATAAGGCGCAACCAATTGCCATGTTGTGCCTTGCCACAACTTGAAATCCGCGGACGGGTACTTCCCACATACACCCTCGCTGGCAAGACCTTTACGGCCGCAGCACTTGTAACAAAGGCCGAGGTGTGGGAAGGGCTAACGGTGTATCAGTTTGTACAGACGGACGACAACACCCTGGAACTTCGCGGGCAATGCCAGGCTGGATATACGCTGAGCGAGGTGTTGGGCACGCTATGCCGACAGATTCAGACCTACTTCAACGAGAACAATGCACCAGAAGCACGCATAACATGGTCGTCCAAACCTCTCATGCCCAACAGACAGGGAGGTAAGATTCCTATCTACATCAGGGTGGAATAGTTTAACCCCCCACCCTCATTCTATGGAAATAATACGGGAGATTCCCGTCATATCCAAGACGGAGCGTACCTCGGGAGTGATGTTGCGCAATACAAACCTGCCCTCATTGGCGGTGACCTGCTTGTGTGCGGTAAGGATTACACGCAAGCCAGAACTGCACAGATATTCCATCCCTGCACAATCCAAAACCAACTGAACAGAGTTTATACTCCACAACTGACTCATCTTCTTCTCCAGTTCAGTGGCGGTAATGGTGTCTACCCTGCCTTCGACAAGGAGAATCATCACACCATCTTGCTCTAATAGTTTTAATTCCATAGCACTTATCTATTATTCTACTTTTTTCTTCATTATCAACACATTCTGTCCATCCACACGGCTATATTCCACCTGATCCATAATCTGGCGCATCAGGAAGATACCCAAACCTCCGATAGGCCTTTCCTCTGCCGGTAGTGTAATGTCGGGCGGTGGTATCTGCGTGGGGTCAAAGGCCTGTCCCGAGTCAACCAGCCTGAAGCACAACATATCTCCCACCCTCTCTGCATTCAGGCATATTTCGTGCCTCTCGTCTCTGGGATAGGCATAGAATATCACATTGGCTACGGCCTCCTCCAGAGCCAGATTCAGACTATGGAGCATCGCACGAGGCAGGTTCATCTCCCGACCCAGTTCTTCAAGAAAGTCAGTCAGTCTGCTAATTTCTTCAACCTGATTGCAAAGATTCAGTTTCATGCTCATATCGATAGGTCGTAGGAACACAGCATGCTGCGTCCGCATTATACGTTTGGTTAGGTGCGTTAACCGTTAAACCCAATGCACACAACCGTAATATCATCGCTCTGCTCCACACCGCCGGCACTCCATTTCCGAACATCATCCAGGAGCGACTCTGCCATCTGACGAGGGGAAGCATTGTTGCAGGTTTGGAGGTGACGGTGCATACGCTCTTCGGTATACGGAAGCCTGTCCTGATTCTCAGCCTCGGTTATACCATCGGTATAGATAACGAGGGTAGAGCCCTTTGGTAAATGACACTCCTGACCGATGTATTGCACACCCTCAAACAATCCCAACGGCAGGTTGGTTTCCACCTGCACGCCTTCCACCTCGCCTTGGGGACCGACCACCAACGGAGCATTATGACCGGCATTGCAATATTGCAGATGGCCGTCAGTCAAGTCAAGCACACCTATGAAGAATGTGCAGAACATATTTGAGGGATTGGATTGTGCCAAGGCATTGTTAAGCATTGCCACTATTTCTGAAGGAGAGTCTGTTTGTTGGGAAACGGTGCGGAACAGACGGCACACAACGGCCATCAGCAACGAGGCTGGCACTCCCTTGCCCGATACATCGCCCACGACGAAGAACAACTTCTCCGCCCTCAGGAAGAAGTCATACAGGTCGCCTCCCACCTCTCTGGCAGGTATCAGCAAAGCATGGATGTCAATATCGTGACGCTCTGTGAAGTATGGAAAATCCTTCGGAAGCATCCCCATCTGTATTTCCCTGGCAATGCGCAGTTCGCTCTCTATGCGCTCGTTTCGGGCCGTAGTTTCCTTTAGTTCCTCTACATACTCAAGCAACGACCTCTGCATATACTGGAAAGAGTCGCGGAGAGTGCGCATCTCGTCCTTGCTGGTGGTCTCTGGCAAGGGTGCCAGAAAGTTGCCATTGGCTATCTCGTTGGCCGAGGCTGCAAAGAGTTCCAGCGGCTTTGTCATACGGCGTATGGTGAAGTGGCATACCGCCAGAAGCACAAGCAAGCCAAATGCGAAGATCAGGAGTACCGAATTTCGCAAACCGTCTATCCTTGCAAATACCTCACCATAGGGGCATATCACGCTGATGCTCCAACCCGTTGTCCTTACAGGTGCATAGAAGAGGTAATAATCCTCACCTGCAAGGCTGAAGCCTGTCATGCCTCTTTCTCCGTTGAGCATGCGTCTGCCTGCATCGGTCAGAGCCTTGTTGCCTTCTACCAAGGGGGTGGTAAGGAAACTCTCGTTCAAGATGGCCTCCTTGCGATTGTGCACCAGAAAGGTTCCCTCCCGTCCTATCATAAAGTTCTGCGAGTGGGGATATAGCCTGATAGCACTCACCTTTTGTGCAAAGCGTTCCAAGGAGATATCTGCCGTGAAAACGGCATACACACGGCCTTCGGCATCCTGTAGCGGCATGGAGTATGTGGTAAGGAGCAAGTCGCTCCCTCCCTCGTCGAAATAAGGTTCTGACCAATAAGGCTTGCCTGTGGTCCTGGGCATCTGATACCACTCCATAGCGGGGTAATCATAGGTTTCGGTGCCCAACTGCTTGTTGCATATTTCATCTCCCTGCCTATATGAATAGGGAGAGAAGAAGTCCCCTTCAGTAGGATAATAGCCAGGTTCAAAGGCGATGGCACTACCCACGATATATGGATTGCTCTGCAAGAGTTGTCGGGTCAGTTCATACATGTATTTGGGCGATTGCAGATTGTCCTCAACAAGCCATGACATATTCTTAACCGCCGTCTCCACCGATACCAATGCCTTCTCTATGCGCAGAACAGTATTGTCCAACTTGGCATAGGCCTGCTCCACAGCATCGTCATACACCGACTCCCTTGCCTTCTGGAAATATGCACCGAATACAACGAAAAACACCGAAGCGGCCACAATCAGGACAGCCAGACTCATCCTCAACGAAAAGGATTGCTCCACTATCTGACTTAATCTCCTCATATCATTAGTATATTTTACGCAGTGCGAAGATAAGAAAAATTATCCATTATAACTTCAATGCAATAAAGAATAAAGCAATTCGTGCACCCAGATTCGTACTTTTTACGTATCTTTGAGTTAAACATCGAAGATACTTTCGCTCGTTTTGAAAAATATTGAAGTAAACTTCATATTTCTCACTCGCTTATTCGTATCTTTGTAAAAAGATTGTGTTATACTGAAAAGAAAATAGAGAAATATGCTGGAACTAAACCTTCCCTCTGCCGACATACGTTTGGAGCGCCGCGACGAGCGGCTCGTCATCTGGGATTTTGTGCGCCGCCGCTGGGTGGTGCTTACGCCCGAGGAATGGGTGCGCCAACATTTCTCGCACTGGATGACGGAGCACCTGGGCTACCCCTCTGCACGCCTGGGGCACGAGATAAGTCTGGAACAGAACGGCATGCAGCGTCGTGCCGATGCCGTGTTCTATGGTCAGGATGGCCGTCCGCTCATCATCATGGAGTTCAAGGCTCCGCACATCTCCATCAGTCAGAAGACCTTCGACCAGATAAGCCGCTACAATATGGTTCTGCAAGTGCCCTACCTCATCATAAGCAACGGTATGCAGCACTTCTGCCTCCATGTGCAAGAGAACAGCACCGAGTTCCTCCGCGAGATACCACGATATGGGGAAGTTGAAAGATGAAAGTTGAAAGTTGAGGAGAAAAGAAATATGCAAAAGACAATAGCCTTCAAGAACCTGCCTTTCGTTCCGGAGGATAACCAGGTGATATTTGTTACAGTTCAACAGACACCTTTTCTTTAAACACCCAGGG
>JAFYVX010000070.1 GCA_017558255.1 Bacteroidaceae bacterium | reverse complement strand
TAAACTACTTTGAGGACAGGCTGACCAATGCATCTGCCGAGTCATTCAATGCAAAAATAAAGGCTTTCAGAACTCAATTCAGAGGTGTGGGCGATATCAAGTTCTTTATGTATAGACTGGCAACACTTTATTCTTGAATATTGTTACACCAACCGGGAATATCCGCTGACCCCTCTTTATTCTTGAATATTGTTACACCAACCGGGAATATCCGCTGACCCGAAAGAAGTGGAAAAGAAATTTTATGACACTCCGCAGGTAAGTGTAGTTAAAGTGGAGTTGGAGAAAATGTGTGCGACAAGTGGAGACCCTACAATTACCACTCCAAATATGGGATGGGGAGCACGAGAGGAAGAACTGTTCTCGGATAAGCTTAATTTGAAGAATATCTTGGAATAACAATGAAATTAAACATTACAACAATGAAGCGTAATTTTATTAAAGCTATATCCTTTGTTAGCCTATTTGCGATATTCGCATGCTCAGAAGATGCAATCGTGGAACACACTCTGGACAATGGTGTTATTAATAAGGTAAGCATTACAGGCGCAGACTTTAAGAATGAGGATGGCACACGCTCATCCGTTTCAATCGGTGAGTCTGGTGCAAGCTTTACTTGGAGTGAAAACGATACTGTAGGCATCTTCCCCAATAAAGGTAGTCAAGCAGAGTTTGCTATGAGTGAAGGTGTTGGCACTCAAACCGCAACTTTCTCTGGTGGCGGTTGGGCACTTAAATCATCAGCTACATATTCTGCATATTACCCCTACAATTTCTACAACAGGGATATGACAAAGATTCCTGTTAGCTATGTAGGTCAGACTCAAAATGGCAATAACAATACTGACCATATTGGAGCTTATGATTTCATGGCGGCAAGCGTGGCTACACCTTCAAATGGTGCAGTGGCATTTGATATGCAGCATTTGGGATGTTTGGTACAGTTGAAGATCGATTTGTTGGAAGAGGCTGGTATCGGTAATGTCTCTATTAAATATGGTAGCAGTTATAATGCCATGTTTACAACAGCAGGCCATGTTGATTTAACATCTGCGACTCCTCAAGTAAATCCTTCTGGGGATAAATCGTCAAGCCTTGACATCAAGTTGAATAATCTTCGTGTTAAGGCTGATGAAACTGCCGTAATCTATTTCATGATGGCGCCAGTTAATATGGAAGGAAAAACTATAGATATTGCTGTAACAGAGGATAATGGTTTTACACGAACTTTCCAAGTAGCAGGAAAGAACTTTGTGGCAGGAAAAGCATATTCTTATTCAATGGCCTTATCTAAGGACAATGTCGCAGAGGTTACTGTTAAGACAGCCGGAACTTTTTTCGATGAGGTGTACAATCATTATGGAAATTCTAGTCAAATTACTGATTTGAAGATTATAGGTCCGCTGAATGGAACAGACATTAAACTTCTGAGAACAGAATTTGCCAATCTTGTGTCTTTGGATATGAGTGAAGTAGATATAGTAGCAGGAGGAGGTAGTTACTATACAAATGAAAACAACACCGTCCAAAATACATCAGCAAACACTTTCCCCGCATATTTCATGACTCAATCAAACTTGACTAAACTGGAGTCTATTATACTTCCCAATAGTGTAACGACTATTCCACACGGATCTTTCGTTGACGTGTTTAATGGAGGAGATAAGCCAATCTCTACTTATAAGTTAACAAAGGTCGTTCTTGGAGAGAATCTGGCGGAGATAGGTGAAATTGTGTTTGGATGTTCAATGAAATCTATACATATACCTGCGAGCGTAACTTCTATAGGTGGTGCTGCTTTTGGATATTGCCCCTATCTGGAGACTATTACTGTAGATGAACAGAATACAGCATTTAAATCACACGACGGTGTTCTTTATTGGAAAGAAACTACAAAATGGGTTAGTGGTAAAGGGAATGTCCCCGCATATACAGTATGTTGTTGTCCTTCTACCAAAACATCAATAGATTTTCCTGACGACATATTAATATATGGTGTGTTATATCGAAGTTTTAGTGACTGCGTGCATCTTACCGAAATAGAACTTCCAGAAGGAGTTGAATATATAGGTGCCGCTGCATTTGCTCGTTGTACAGCGCTAGAGAAGGTTACAATACCGAGTACAATGACCGTGAATCAATCTTACGGTGCTTCCACTATGTTTTATGATAATCCTGCCATGAAGGAATTGCACTTGAACACAGCAACACCTCCTCAATGGTATATTAATACCGGAACTGCTTCTAAATCGTACTTACCTACTACATGTAAACTTTATGTGCCATATACTGATGGATGGAGCAGTAGTTCTGCCAATCGTTCTAATTGGAGCCGATATTTTAGCATCAACTATAAATATAACTAATAGATAGTCATTAGATAAATAAACCAAAAGCCAACCTTCCCATTACGGTTAGGTTGGTTTTTGTTGTGGTCGTAAATCGCCTCAATGGAGACTGTGCTGAGCCGCTATTAGCCGTTAATCGAACGGCTAATAGCGGCTCGGCGAACGGATAGTAGCGGTTCGATTAACGGCTAATAGCGGTAAATTGGACCAATACCGAGGACTATTTTATGCCTTCATTCTGGTATGCCTGTTCCCTCTCGAGAAAATCCTTTTTCAGCTGTTCCATAAAGGGAGCGGTATGTTCGAAGAACCGTTGGTAACCCTTGCACAGGTAGTTGAGGCCTGGTTCTCCATCCTTGGTTTTGGCAAAGCGGTTTCTGGGACATTCTCCATGGCAGGCAAACTGCCACTGGCACTGCTTGCACTGGAGGGGCAGCCCCTTGGTCTTCATGTTGGCGAATGCTGTCTGCCTTTCGCTGTTCATCATGTCCAGAATGCCACGGTTGCGGATATTGCCCAGATAATATTCGGGGAAAACGAAATGGTCGCAACAGTATATGTCGCCGTTATGTTCCATCACGGCGGCATGTCCGCACCAGTCCGATAGAGTGCAGACACCGGGAGTGACGCCAACCCAGTTTGCCAGTGTGGCTTCGAAGGTCTGGACGAACACCTTGCCTACATCATTCCTATACCACTCGTCGAAGACGGTGCACAGAAATTCGCCCCATGCCTCTGGTGTAACGCTGAAGGGTGCAAGGCTGTACTCCTCGCCGTCCATGACATGCGCCAGATGACGACCATCGGCATGACGGTGTATGCGTTCCACCACGGGGGTGAACTGCAGGTACATGCACTCCAGTTCGTCGCGGAAGAAACGGTAGAAGTCCAAGGGGCGCGACGCCGTGATGTCGTTCACCACTGCCATGGCATTCCATTCCACCTGATAGCGGTCCAGCATCTCGATGGCACGCATTACCTTCTCCCATGTTGGGGCGCCGTTGTGCCTTGTGCGGTAAGCATCGTGCATGTCCTGAGGACCGTCTATGCTGATGCCCACCAGCCAACCCTCGTCGTGCAGGAAGCGGCACCATTCGGGTGTGAGCAGGGTGCTGTTGGTCTGCAGACAGTTCAGTATGGCACGCCCCTCGGCATACTGGCGCTGCCAGCGGACCACCTTTTTATAATAATCCAAAGGGCGGATCATGGGTTCGCCCCCATGCCATGTGAAATTGACCTCGCGGGTAAATTGCGACTGTATGTATTCGCGCACGAACACTTCGGTGAGTTGGTCGGACATGACATGCTTCTCGCCGTTTTGATACAGTTTCTGCTTCTCAAGATAATAGCAATAGTCGCATGCCAGATTGCAATGCGCTCCGGCAGGCTTGGCCATTACGTACAGCGGACGTGCAAAAGGATTTATTATGTTGCTCATTGTGGGCGTATTTCTTGATCGTATGGACCAACGAAGAAAGTCCATGTACACAAAGGTAAGGATATTTGAAAAAAAAATGTCCTAATCGTAGTGCTTTTTGGCAAATATCAGTATATTTGTGTGATATTAGTAGTAATAATACATAACAAATACTCTGGTTTTTATGAAGAAGACTATCATAGATCTCTTCGAGAGTTCGGTACAGAAGTATCCCAACAACACCTTCCTGCTGGAGAAAAGCGACGGAAAGTTCCGCCCCACCACGTACACCGAGGTGCAGAAACAGGTTTATCGTCTGGGTGCCGGCTTGCAGGCACTGGGCGTGAAGAAAGGCGATACCATGGCACTGCTCAGCGAGGGACGCAACCTGTGGGTCATCGGCGAACTGGCCATGTTCTATGCAGGTGCCATCAATGTGCCCCTGTCCATTAAACTGGAAGAAAGCAACGACCTGTTCTTCCGCCTGCAACACGGCGACGTGAAGTTTGTAATGGTATCCGGCACACAGCTGAAGAAAATCCGTCAGATAAAGGACAGTCTGCCTCTGCTGGAGAAGGTCATCGTGCTGGATGCGCAGGCAGAATACCAGGAGAAGGAAATCTCTGTGGAGGAGGTTTTCCAGATGGGCGACAAGTTCCTGAAGGAGCACACTATGGAGGAGTTTCTTGCCGTGGGACAGTCCATACAGAACGACGACTATGCCACCATCACCTATACCAGCGGAACTACTGCCGACCCCAAGGGTGTGGTGCTCACTCACCGCAACTATACCGCCAATGTAGAACAGGCCTGCACCCTGGTGGATATAGACGAGACCTGGCGCACTCTCATCATCCTGCCCCTCGACCATTGCTTTGCACACGTCGTTGGCTTCTACATCATGATGAGCAAGGGCGCTACAGCAGCCACCGTACAGGTGGGACGCACTCCCATGGAGACACTGAAGAACATTCCTCTGAACATCAAGGAGGTAAAGCCCCACTTCATCCTCAGCGTACCTGCCCTGGCAAAGACCTTCAAGAAGAACATAGAGCAGGGCATCCGTGCCAAGGGCAACGGTGCCGTAAGATTGTTCAACTGGGGCATGAAGATCAAGCAACTTTACCATGGCGACAGCAACCTCGACTTCAAGGGATGGCGCTATGCACTGAAACCCCTTTGTGCCCTGTTTGACAAGATACTGTTCTCCAAGGTGCGCGACAACTTCGGCGGCGAACTGAAGTTCTTCATCGGTGGCGGTGCCTTGCTGGACAAGGACCTGCAGAAGTTCTACGTGGGCATAGGCATACCCATGTATCAGGGTTATGGCCTGTCCGAGGCAACTCCCGTAATCTCCAGCAACGGTCCCGAACTCTACCGTTTCGGTTCCAGCGGCAAACTGGTAAAGCCCATCGAACTGAAGATATGCGACATGGATGGCAAGGAACTCCCCGTGGGAGAGATGGGCGAAATCGTTGTAAAGGGCGAGAACGTGATGGCGGGCTACTGGAAGAACCCGGAGTCTACGGCAGATACCGTGCGCAACGGCTATCTCTACACCGGCGACCTCGGCTATATGAGTAAGGAGGGTCTGCTCTATGTGAAGGGCCGATTCAAGAGTCTGCTCATCTCCAGCGATGGCGAGAAGTACAGTCCCGAGGGCATAGAGGAAGCGCTGGTGGAGAAATCACCATTCATTGACCAGGTAATGCTCTACAACAACCAGTGTGCCACAACCACAGCCTTGATAGTAGCCAACAAGGACGCTCTGCGCCGCTACCTGAAGGACAACAACCTGAAGACTGAGAGCGAAGAAGGTCGCAAGGCAGCCCTGCAGAAACTGGAAGGCGAACTGGCACGCTTCAAGAAGGGGGGCGAGTTCCAGGGCATGTTCCCCGAGCGTTGGCTGCCCAGCAGTTTTGCCGTACTGGCAGAACCCTTCACCGAGCAGAACCAGATGATTAACTCCACCATGAAGATGGTTCGTCTCAAGATAGAGAAGGCCTACAAGGAACGTATCGACTACATGTACTCCAGCGAGGGCAAGCAGACCTTGAACGCACAGAATATGGAGGCGGTTCTGTAAGCGCAGCATTTACCTCAATCGTAATGGTTGAACCCTAATAACCTATTCAGGATTTATACACACTAAAACAGTAAACGGCAGTTGCGCTCTGTGTGCAACTGCCGTTTACTGTTTGCTGTCCAAAATGGAGGGAAGACCAATTCTTTTTTTGCTTCTTTGCTTCTTTGCGTAATCGGCGTGGCAAAAGCTTTTGCCCTATAATGTTTGGGGACATCCCTGACCGACTATCTGGTCTTGGGCAAGGTCCAATGCAGGATAAGCGAGCCCAAAAGAGCACTGGTGATGGTACCGCACAGGATGCCCAACTTCGCATCGTTGAGGAGCAGACGCATGGTCTCGGGACTTTGCCCCTCGAAGTCCAATGGATATGACAGTTCTGCCATGAACATGCTCACTGTGAAACCGATACCGCAAAGCATGGCAATTCCTGCCAACGAAGACCAGTTGGCACCGTCGGGCAACTGCACTATCTTTGCCTTGATGCTGAGCCAGCATGCCATCATGACACCGGCAAACTTGCCTACGACCAGACCAAGGAAGACACCAAGTCCCACACCCTGAGTGAGATTGTCAATGCTCATGCCCTCAAAGCAAACACCTGCATTGGCAAAGGCAAAGATGGGGATGATGAGTATGCTGATGGGATTGCGCAGCACATCCTCGGTGTCCTGCAGGGTGGAGATAAGATGGTCGGAGGCAGACTCGATGGCACGCAGGTCCTGAATGTCCGTTTGTGTGAGCATGTGCGGAGTGCGCTTGTCGTGGGCGGTAACCTCGTACTGGGGGAACTTGTCTATCTGCACACGTATCTTCTCTATGTAATACTTAGTGCCATGGCTAAGTCTGGCAGGTATGCAGAAGGCCAATACCACACCTGCTATGGTGGAGTGAATGCCGCTCTGGAACATGAACCACCACATGAACAAGCCTATGGCAAAATAACCAAGCTTGCTATGCACCTGACGATAGGACAGGTACAAGCACGCCAATATGCATGCGAGCACTCCGCCAAGGTGTGGTAGGGAGATGTGGTCGGTGTAGTTGGCGGCAATGACAAGGATGCCGCCGAGGTCGTCTGCCACAGCCAGAGTGGCGAGGAAGACCTTCAATCCCGTGGGCACGCGCTTGGAGAACATGGCCAGTACACCCAGCGAGAACGCAATATCGGTGGCCATGGGAATGGGCATCCCACGTTCCATGATTTCCATGTATGTGGCATCGCCTGTCATGTAACACGCTATGCCAAACACTATGGTGGGCACAATCATGCCACCTATGGCTGCAAGGACGGGAAGCAGGGCTTTACGCAAGGAGGACAGTTCTCCTCCACAGAAAATCTCCCTCTTCAGTTCCAGGCCCACGGAGAGGAAGAAGATGGCCATGAAAAAGTCGTTGATAAAACCGCCTATGGTC
>JAFYVX010000069.1 GCA_017558255.1 Bacteroidaceae bacterium | reverse complement strand
CAGTCAACGTCGACATATCCCCCAAGTGCCTTGGTGGCATAGTTGAAGATGGCAAACTTGTTGCCGGTGAAGACAGAGAGGTCGAACTTCATGTCCAGTTCCTTGCCGAAGGGGATATAACTGGCATTGTCGGTGCTATAGTAGAAGCGTGCCTTGCTGGTGCGATAGTTGGTAATGGCGCGCAGGTATATGACAGATGCCTTGATGCGCTCACCAAGGGAATCCTCCTTAGACTTATGGCGCAAGGATTGTGTGGAGTGCACAAGGAAGCGCTTTCTGCCCTGCTGACTTATGCCTATAAATGCAGAGGGATCCTGCATCACGGCAAGACCAGCCACATCGCCATCCTTCATGTGTGATATGTCAATGGCTATGGTGGCATAGGTAAGTCCATCGCCCTGATGATAGCCAAGGATACGTTGTGTGAGGGTATTGCGGGCACGGTAGAAATTGTCTGTCACGGTGGCCGTGTGCAAGCGCAAGTGTCCCGGTTTGCTGGTCAGCGACCACTTGGACTTGTCGCAGAGGTGGTTCCATCCCCATTGCTTGCCCAGGTTGTAATGATTGAAGTTGTCGTTGGTGGTCAGGCCCGACTGACTCTGCACGGCAATGGCAGGTTTGCGGTATATCTCCGACTTGTCCTTGTTGACACCTATCACGGGCCAATCCTCTTCCCAACTGATGGGCAACAGGTATGGAGTGCGGCCATAGGCTCCCTTATCGGCAAAGAGCATGGTCCACCACTCTCCCTCCTGGGTGTGGATGAGTGCTCCCTGGTGTATGTTGCGGTCATTGAGAAGGAATTTCTCTTCATAGGGGCCGAATACGTTTTTCGAACGGAATACGGTCTGATAGGCTGGCACTCCGCCATAGGTGGCATAGATGTAGTAGTATTCGCCTATCTTGTAAAGGCGACTTCCCTCCAGTCCCGACTTTACACTATATTTTGCTACCTCACGGTCTTCTATTCTCTTGAAATTCTCGTCCACACGAGCTATGCGGATATTGTTGATGCCATAGGCGATGTATGTATTGTCTCCGTCGAAGAGCAGACCGCCATCATAGAAGCCACCCTCCAGCTTACGTTTCTTCCACGGACCGCGGATGTCGTTGGCAGTAAGCAGGTAACCACCTTCGTCGAGCGTGGTGAAGAGCATGTAGAATGTTCCGTCCTTGTGCTGAAGTGCCGTGGCCCATTGTCCTCGGCTATAGCGCCATTGTCCGTCAAGCAGGCTGAAGGCATCACTGGCCTCTATGCTCTCCAGAGGATTGCAACAATACTTCCAATTGACAAGGTCTTTCGACTCCATGATGGTGGCACCAGGGAAGATGTGCATGGTAGTGGACACCATATAGTATGTATCGCCTACGCGGCATACATCGGGATCGGGGAAATCGCCAAAGATAACAGGGTTGGAGAAGGTACCATCTCCTCTGTCGGACGAGGATATGCGTGTGAATGCCTTGCGTGGATAGTGGCTCTTGGCATACTCCTTGAACCAATGGTACACGGGCCACGGACATGCCTCGGGGTCGTTGAGGAAGGTGTACTGACCATCCTTGGCTGGCTCGTCCTTGAAGGCGGCAAGGTGCTCGGGCGAGGTAAACAGTACCCAGCTGACATTGCCGGCATCGTCGGTAATCTTCTTGAAGTTGGCACCGAAGTTCTCATCACCTGCCACACCGGTATGTGCCTTGCCCCAAGAGGCATTGTACTTCTTGTCTGCCCAGTCCATTTCGGTTATCATAATAGGTGCAAAGTCGGCAATGGGTTGTACATCCTGTTGCCAGCCTCGTGAGAAGGCTTCATATCCGTGTCCGCTACCGAACCAGCCGGGATAGATGTGCACGGCATAGCCTATGTTCTCTCCCTTGATGGGATAGGTGGCATAGCCTGCATACTTGGACTGGAAACCCAGGCCTGGAATCCACAATATGTTGTGGCACCCTTGTGCTCGCATGGTGTCCACTATCTCCTGGAAGTAGATGCTCAATTGTTCAAACTGTGCCTTGGAGCCACCGCCATAGGTGCCATCGCTACCAAGGATACTGATGGGTTCGTTGGCCAGCTCGAACATGATATTGGGGTGGTTCTGCAACTTGGGATGGCGTGCTACATGGCGCCACACCTGCAACAGGAACTTCTGATAGTCATCGCCTACGGCAATCTTCTCTGGACACACCCCGGGAGGGCGCATCACCACATACATGCCTTTACTGACGGCATACTCCGCCATGGGGATAAAGACCTCGTCGAGATACTTGGTGAACCTATCGAAACTGAAGGCTGAAATATCGTTCTCGCCCTTGACACGCCTGCCGGGGATGTTTGACCAATAGGGGTCCATGTGCATTCGCACGAAACTCATCTTCCATCCTGCTGCCATGATGCCGTCTATGATACCTTGGTTGTAGGCAAGGCAAGCCTTCACATCATAGTTGTTCCAACGTGTTCCGCACTCGTTGAACCATGGGCTGAATGTCTGCACATAGCCATGGAGTTTCACGATGTTTCCGTTCTCGTCCTTCAGGTGCTTGCCGTCGACATGAAGTCGTGGCATGGCCATACCTTCCCATGCATGCAACTCGGTTGTAATGGCACTTAGCAATACCGCTATCAGGGGTATGGCCAGTTGTCTTGTCTTTAAATTCATATACTTAAATGCTATATGTCCGGCACGAATTTACAAATAAGTATGAGAAATGCAACGGATTTTACAATTTTTCCGAACCCAGACTTGAAACAAGAACGAGTTTGAGGGAAGAGAAGGGGGG
Organism: Bacteroidaceae bacterium; assembly: GCA_017558255.1. GTDB lineage: Bacteria > Bacteroidota > Bacteroidia > Bacteroidales > Bacteroidaceae > Physcousia. The sequence continues at coordinate 1,203 of JAFYVX010000069.1, read as the reverse complement.
GATCCAAGTGGTTTAACCCAAATCGTCTAATCTACAGACCCCTCCGTCGCTTTGCGACACCTCCCCTAAGCACCTCTCCGAACAGATAGTAGCGGTTCGCCGAACGGCTGATAGCGGTAAAATGAACGGCTGATAGCGACAAAACGAGCGACCTATAGTAGCAAACTCCAATCGTAATGTCCAACAGCCCACCATCCCCTTGACTTCTGCTTCTGCGGGCGCCAACCTTTGGTTCTGGCACCTCCCCTAACCTTATCCCCAGACACAGTTTAACAATCACTCCATCATTATCGGACAATTCACGAGATTTTTGTTTATCCTATATATAAGGATTCTCTCGGGATATTTGCCCAGAACGAATAGGGTTACGGGGCATAGCCAAAATTCTTCTGTGAAATAGCCATTCGCTTCCTTATAGAAGGCTCCACCGGTCAGAGTGGAGGAGTTCTTTTGCAACTGGCTGCCACAATGCCATTTTGCCTCCTCGGCATCGGCAACCTTTATGGTAACCTTCAGTTGTGTCTCGCCACGAGAATAATACTCCAGAAACTTGGCTGCTCCGCCAACCATAAGGGTGTGCTCAAACAACTCCTCGGGGAAACCTGGCACATTGCAATACCACTTTCTGCCCAGTTTGCGAAACTCCACCTCGTAGAAACCATTGCCTCTGATGCGCTTCGCTATAGCCCCAATCAGCACAGGAACAACTCGCACATAGGCAAAACCTCTCTTGATCATAGACACACCACTCATAAAGCAATTCTTCAAATTACTCATAACAAAAATGTTTTTAATAAGACAATAGGAAAACTCTGCAAAAACAAAGCCGTTTTGCGAGTGCAAAGGTATATACAAAAAACGAATTACACAAATCCCTTGAGTTTCAGCAACTTGCCAAGATTTGCATAATTCAAATTTTTTTTATGGAAAGTTGTTGCCCCGTCATGCTACTTAACTAACGGCAAGACATCAGCATAGTTTCAAAGCAAGTTCTAACGGGTCAGCGGATATTCCCGGTTGGTGTAACAATATTCAAGAATAAAGAGGGGTCAGCGGATATTCCCGGTTGGTGTAACAATATTCAAGAATAAAGAGTTGCCAGTCTATACATAAAGAACTTGATATCGCCCACACCTCTGAATTGAGTTCTGAAAGCCTTTATTTTTGCATTGAATGACTCGGCAGATGCATTGGTCAGCCTGT
>JAFYVX010000068.1 GCA_017558255.1 Bacteroidaceae bacterium | reverse complement strand
CTATACTCTGGACGTATAAGAACAACATACAGAAGACTGTTTCGAATGAAATCATTTGAAGAATTAGGACTAAACGAGAGAATTCTGCAAGCCATAGGCGAGCAAGGTTACGAATACCCCATGCCCATTCAGGAGGCGGTGATACCCGTACTCTTAGGCAACGGAGATGAAAGCGGATGGCAAGGCGACCTTGTGGCACTGGCACAAACCGGTACCGGCAAGACTGCGGCATACGGTCTGCCCATAGTGCAGCTGACAGAGGGTGCACCCATGCATCCTGTGTCGCTGATACTGGCTCCCACCCGAGAACTATGCCTGCAAATAGCCGACGACCTGGAGGGATTCTCCAAGCATTCCGAGGGAGTACACATCCTGCCCGTGTATGGAGGTACAAGCATAGATGCACAGATACGCGCCCTGAAGCGTGGCATCAACGTGTTGGTGGCAACCCCCGGTCGCCTCATCGACCTGATGAAGCGCGGTGCTGCCGACCTCTCCACCGTGAGGAATGTTGTACTTGACGAAGCCGACGAAATGCTCACAATGGGATTCCAGGAGGACCTGAACGAAATCCTCGGCGGCATTCCCGAGGAGCACCGGACACTGCTCTTCTCTGCCACGATGAGCAAGGAGATAGAGGCCATAGCACGCCAATATCTTAAGGATTCAAAGGAGATACAGGTGGGTTCGCGCAACGAAGGTGCCGAACACGTTAACCATATATACTATATGGTGCGAGCGCAGGACAAATACCTTGCCCTCAAACGTGTTGTGGACTACTACCCTCGCATCTATGGCATCGTCTTCTGCCGCACCCGCATGGAGACACAGGAGATTGCCGACAAACTGATACAGGACGGTTACAATGCCGATGCATTGCATGGCGACCTGTCACAGCAACAGCGCGATCTCACGATGCAGAAGTTCCGCCAGCACCGTACGCAACTATTGGTTGCCACCGACGTGGCGGCACGTGGTCTGGATGTGAACGACCTTACCCATGTCATCAACTATGGTCTTCCCGACGACACAGAGAACTACACCCACCGAAGCGGACGCACAGGTCGTGCCGGCAAGAAAGGCACGAGCATCAGCATAGTGCACGTACGCGAGAAGGGTAAGATACGCATCATAGAAAAAGCCATACAGAAGCAGTTCGAGCGTGGCACCCTGCCCTCTGGTAAGGACATCTGCCAGAAGCAACTCTACCGTGTCATAGACGACATCGAACGCGTTGATGTCATGGAAGAGGAGATTGCCGATGTCATGCCCGAAGTGGTACGTCGCTGGGAATGGCTCGACAAGGAGGAACTGATCAAGCGCATTGTAAGCCGCGAGTTCGGACGCTTCCTTGCCTATTATGCCGATGCACCAGAGATAGAGGAGGTAAAGGAAGGCAAGGGCGGCAATGGTGCCGACCGCCCAAAACGCGGTGGCAAGGGTCCGCGCCAAGCCGAGGAGGGATATACCCGCCTGTTCATCAATGTAGGAAAAATAGACGGATTCTATGCCAAGGAAGTCATAGGACTGATAAACCGCAGCACCAAGGGCATGCAGGTGGAGGTTGGCAAGATTGACCTCATGAAGAGTTTTACCTTCGTTGAGGTTGCAGCCGAACAGGCACAGGACGTTATCAAGGCCATGAAGCACGGAGTTACCGTAAAGGGCCGTAGCGTAGTGTGCGACGTTGCCGACAAGACAGAGAACGACAAAGACAAACGGAAAACGGAAAACGGAAAACGGAAAACTGGCGAGGGCAGAAGCAATGGAAACGAAAAACGGAACCGAAGGTCGACGCCCGGAGGGGCTAAAGTCAAAACGGAAAACTCCGCTAACCGCTCACCGCTCACCGCTCATCCACTCACCGCTCACCGCTCATCCGCTCTTCCACCTACAGGGGGATTGAGGGGGTCCTCACCTTCACCGTCAAAATCCCCTGCCCAGCAGCACCACTATACCAAGGATGACTGGATGAAGTTCCTGCATCCTGACACCTCTCCTCTCAAAGGCGATATGCCCGACTTTGCCGAAGAAGGCTGGGCACGACGCAAACCAAAGAAGAAAAAGTAAGCAATCGGTTAACTCAAATCGGTCATTAGGCTGTTACTCGCTAATGACCGATTGGGGTTAAATTCGTAAAAACACAACAGAAATGAAGAAAACACTTTTTGTCTCGTTTGTTTCCCTCGCAAGCCTCTTCTTTGCTTGCACCAGTAATGATTTAAATTCAGGACATTCTCAATTTATACCGGAGGTTCCAGACTATTGCCTTGAAAAAATGTGGTTCAATGTCTTGAACGATACAATAGGAACTGGCGCAGATGTTTTTTATATTCCTTCAACATGGGAATATGATTGGACTACGTCAGAAGGCAATATTTGCCACTATGCAGATGTGTATAATAAAGAACACACCGATAATATGGGCATTGAGATGAAGAAGGTTTCCGACTATATGGCAGATGGTAATAATTTCTATTCACCCTTTTATCGCCACATTACCCTTGACACATGGGCAACACTCGATGAAGAAACAATATCAAACAGATATAGCAGTGTGTCTTTTCCTGATGTGCGGAATGCTTTTGAATATTTCATTGAGAACTTCAATAACGGACGTCCTTTTATATTAGCAGGATTCAGCCAAGGAGGAAAATCTGTTGTAGAGTTAATGAAGATAATTCCATCTGAGGTCAGGAACCGCATGGTAGCAGCCTATGTGCTTGGCTATAAAGTAACGCCAGACGATATTTCTACAGCTCCATGGATTGTGGCGGCAAAAGACTCCCTGGATACTGGAGTGACTATTTGCTATAATTCTGTTTCTGACGTCAAGCACACAAAACCTATTATCAGTTCTCCAAATGTAATGTGTATTAATCCTGTCAATTGGCGTACAGATTCAACTCCTGCCATACTTAATGACACTATCACGGTAACCCTCAATACTGAGTATAAAGTGTTGGTGTTAGATGGTTTTGACGGCAGTTATCTGCCCAATATCCTTGACATATTGAATGTGGGAGATTATCACAGCATTGAACCATGGGTATATAGCGAGTGCCTTCGCAAGAATATCAGGCAAAGAATACTGTCCTACAAACAAAAGGTAAACGATAAATAAATAATATTACTATAAAGGGTTGATTCCGCCAAATGGAACCAACCCTAAAAAGCATCACGCCTCGCAACTGTTAGCATGTACAGTTGCGAGGCGTTTTGTATTAATACTATGCCTATTAAGGCATGCTTAGCCTACCATTCAAAGTCCCACGTGCTGTTGTGGGCACCGCCATCGCGGGAAAGGGAACTGCTGGCATCCAGCAATGTGTTGTTGTGAATACCAACTGTAGCAGAGCTGGCAATCATGCCTAACGATGCAATTTCATGCACAGATATTACTGGTTTACAATATATCTTCTTCATATTTCTGTGTCCTTTGTTATTTAATATACAATCTTCTTGCCGTTCACAATGTTCAGACCCTTTTGAGGCTTATTCAGACGCTGACCGCCTATATTATATATAAGGTGTGTTCTGTTCTCCTTTGTTTCGGGAATGATGTCGGATATACCAGTTGCATCGTCAAAGGAAATTACGAAGGAGCGAACCTCTGCCTGACCAGCAGGAGCCGTCCACTCCATCCAGCACTTGTTGGCACCGATAGTGCCAGCTTCGTCCATAAGGTAGAAACCAACCACATTATCTACATTGCCAAAGATATACTTCTCGGTAGTAGTGCCTTGAGTCAAGTTCTGCTTAACAAAGTTGCCACGAAGCAAAGAACCGGCAAGCGAGGTCTTGGCGCCATTATCTGACATGGTGATGGGAAGAGTGTAATCGCCAGTGTTTGCCTTAATTATTACAGGAGTTCCCTTCTTCAAGGTTTCACCAGCCTTGGCAATAGCCTTCATGGTGGCAGTGTAGTCACCTTTAGCCCCTGCACTTGCGATATTCTCTACAGAAAGGTCGTATGCAAGCATACCTTCGGACATAACCACATTGAAGGGCAGGCAGAGAGTTGCCATACCTGCATCGGTGATGGTTAGGGGATAGGATGTTACCTCGGTGATGCTGAATGTGGCAAGGTTAGCCTTGTCGGAATTGTCGTTGCCAAAGACCAGATTATCGTAGTCATTCAGGTAGTTTATACCGTTTCCTGTACTACGAATCTTGAATATATCGGTATCTGTTCCCGTTTCCTCTATAAGGTATGCTCCTGCCTCATCTGCATTGTCGGAGAACATGATGTGGTTCCAACCGCCAAGAGTGGGGGATTTCAAGAATTTGCCTTGAGCAGAAATGGAGACTCCAGTTCCGTTGGGCACAATGGTGAACATCTTGTCGGCAGGAGCATCAGCAGAGTAAGTTCCTGTGGCTATCAGCTTGTAACCAACGTTGCTGCTATTATCTTTATCCTCGTTGTACCCCACAAAGACTACATTTTCTTCATCACCGTTCTTGTAGTTTATATTATACACTCCGTAATATCCAGGGTTGATAACCACAGCAAAAGTCAGTACCGTACCATCGGTCAGGGTCAGAGCACCTGTGTGTGAACCATCAGCAGCATCGGACTTGATGGCAACACTGCCAAGGTCTGTGGCTGTGCCATTGATGAAATCGCCACTTACTGCACCCGTTAGTGCACCGAAGTACTGGGTGAGGTCTATGCTTGTTCCTGCATTGGCAATGATAGTCACCTTGCCTGTCAGGTCATTGTTCAAGTAACGGTAAGCATAGTACTCTCCATTGTTAACGGGAATGATGTACTTGCCAAGCATCTCCTTTGCCAGCTCCACAGTATTGCCTTCGGGATTGCGGGTGTAGGTGGCTGTATGACCTGCCTCGCCAGGCTGAAGCGCAGTTGTACTGACTTCTGTCTGCCCTACCTCATGCTTCATGCCGTGTGCCCAATTCCATTCGAAGAACTTATAGTTATCACCAGTAGGAGTTCTACCTGCTTCTATCTCCTTAAAGTAGTATATCCATCGAGGCAAATAGTAATCCTTCAGGAGGCCCTGCCATGAACGATATGAGTAATCGGTTAAGTTTGTGCCAGGAGAAGACCAGGTAGAAACAATGGTACGGGCATTATTGTACTCATACCAATCGGGAGTTGCCGAAGTTGGATTGGCTACCTCAGCTGCAGCTGCGCGTGCCTCCTGTGTCCACTTTCCGAGACGGAAATTAAGGTTAGTGCCTCTAAAGGCATCCATGTCACTGATGATTTGAAGGAAGGCATCGCGGCGTATCTTGTAAGTATTATCCTCAGCAAAGTTCCCCCCTGCTGCAGTTTTTGCAGCATTAATACCAAGCAATAGATCGTGAGCATAGTCAGCCATCACACCACCACCAAATTCAACGATGTCATAAAGATAGTTGCTTTCATAGATTGAACCTTTTTCCAACGCAAGTTCTTTCTCCTGGTCAATCAACTTGTACACTGCATCAATTAACATCTGTCGACGGGCACGAGTATAAGTAGCTCCTACATTTTTACCTTTCTGGCTTTGTGACAATGTAGAGCCCCATGAACTTACATACCAGGCAATCAGGTTTGGACGTGCTGCCCAAACATCCTCAATAGGTCCTTCAATACCATCTGCACCGTAGGCAAGCACACTCTGACGAAGCAAACTCCAGACCTCCTTTGTTATAGAATTCTCCTTGCCATAACGAGCAACAGCATAGTTGTCGACCCACTCCTTTACATCAGGTTTCACCCCATTCATCCAGGGAAGCTGGAAGATGAGGTCGTAGGTGACGGGAGTCTGCTCTATTGCCTCTGGAGCAGCACCGATACCCTTGATGCTGGCATACTTTCCTTTGAACTTGAAATAATTGTCGGTCACATTCTGCAAACGTCCCATCAGACCTGAACGGCCGCCAAAGTTGGGTATAGCGCAGAACACAGCATCCTGAGGAGCATAGCCATTGTAACTATCAAATGCAGGAGAACCATCGGAGAAGAGGTCGAGAACAACAAGACGACCTGCTGGTACTGCGGTGAGTGAATACTTCTGAGTTGCGCTCCACTGCCACTGCTGGATTACCCATTGCGAACCTGCCTTGGCTGCTTCCATAGCATCGTAAAGAGCCTTGTAGTCCTCCATCGTACCTGCACCGCCACCTTCGTGGAATGGGTCCATAGAGTAGTACTGGCTTTCGCCCATAACCTCCTTCAAGCACTTGTAGTAGTCGGCTGCAATCTCTGCATAGTTGCTATTGTTCACACTGAGAAGCAGGGGACGCACAAAATCGCCAGCCCAGTTGCCACCATTGCCTCGGGTAGCATAGCCCGACTTTGATGCAAAGTTAGTGGGTACCATACCTGACCAACCAGGCAATACCGGTTGCATGCCCAGTTCGCGCTGACGGTCGGTAATCTGTTTCGCAAGGTTCTTCTGACGGGCATACCAGGCATCGTCCTGTACACCGCCTGCACCTGCCCAATTGCCTCCGCTCTTGGTTCCGGATCCTGTACCACCCCAACCCTCAAGATTGTTCATTGCCCACCATGCTATGAAGGCAGGACCTGCAACGAAGGCTTTGGCGGCCTCATCAGTATAGCCATACTTGCGCTTTCCGCCTTCTTCCATGGTCAGGAACTTGCGCCACACCTCTTCAAGACCTACGAGCTGCAGGGGCATATTGATACCATGCAGAGCCATCCAGTCAATTTCCTGTTGCCAGCGCTTCCATGTCCATGAGGTCATAGAGTAGCCAAAGGTACATGTGTTCAAATAGTAACGATACTTGGCATCGCTGGTATGCGTTTCCTCTGCTGTTGGCACAGGGATATTAGAAAGGTCGGTATAGGCTGCACCGGAAACAGTCTTCTCATTGAGCGAGTTCCATGCGATGTTTATCTTGGCAATGTGGTTGAGGTACCAGCCCAGACCTGTAGTAATAGCGCTGAGGGTAGAACCCTTAATAAGAATCTTCACATCCTCGCCATTGATGCTGAAGACCTCGTTCTTCGAGTTCATTGAAGGATCGAGAATGAACTTGAACTTGCCATCTGTACCTGCGCCACCAATACGGTTGACGAGGGCAACAACAGCCTGGGGATTCTCAACAGAAGGCGCCTCAGTATATAGAAGCGTGATGGTTTTCTTTTCCTTATCCACAACGATGCTCCACGTGTAACCGCTGATTTCATTAGCATCAAACAACTCTATATCCAAGTCATCTTCCATGTATTCTGTTCCCTCCTCAATAGCAACTCCATTATAAGTGGCGTTGATGTTGCTACCCTGGGGAGCATCAATACAGAACGTGTACACTACTTCTGCAAGTTTTTCGTATGATAAACCTATACGGAAAGCCTTGGCATTCATCGTTGTGTTTTCTGTAACATAGGAGAAAGAGAAGGCCCCACCCAAGTCTATTTCCTCGGCAAGAAGGATTTCAAAATAATCGTCGGTAGCGTCACCTGTTCCCCATGCACCACAACAGAATGTTCCATTGGCTCCATCAAGCATATTGGCAAATGTTTTGCTGTTATTACCAGAGAACATCGATGCGCTTAGATTAACCTTTTTCCCCTTAGAATCGTAAAGTTCAAAAGAGTCAAAACTCAATCGCTTCTTGCCATTTTGATAAGACGCATCTGTTTCTGTAAGGGTAAATCGAATCTTGTTACACTTCAAGCCAAAGTATTCAATTAAGCCAGAATTAAAATGCATTTTACCATTCTGGTTTGAGGCTGTTGTTGTATAATCTGATACACCCTCAATGAGCCACTTGTTGCAAGACGCACCTACATTGGTATATATGCCAGTTCCTGCATCGGTGTTTTGGTCAGAACCTATGTTGCCACTTCCAGTAGTCCTGCTTAATGTTATGTAACCATCGGTATCGGCTTCTGATATTGTCCACCAAGAAAATTCTTTCGTGGTATTCCAACTGTGTGTGCTACCAATATATTTTCCCGCATCATCCTTGGACTCAAAGAAGACATTATTCCCATTAGGACCTATAATGAAATATGTGGGATTCTCTTGGAAAGAAGCTTCTGTGCCTGAAACTTTTGTAAATGAGAAATATGTATTTGTCGCACTTTTCAAAGAGTAGTAGACTTGGGGGACATATTCATCGAGAGCGAATTGCAAGCCAGTATCCTTGTCGCAATACAATGGCTGTCCGTCACTGACGTTGTCCATACTGATGTATTTGCCATCTGCTCTGGCAATAGTGAAAAGACCAGTTGAAGGCTCGTTGATTGTCCACTCATAGGCGGCAGAACCAATAACAACATTCCAATTGCGGCTTGATGCTTGCTGAACATAATTGCCATTGGCATTTCTCATTTTCCACTTGCCATCACTGCCAGCCTCAAAAAAGATAATGTGAGGATTGGCATTCAGGCTAATGTTGTTGGTGGTACCACCAGCATTAGGTTCGTTGATACCCAACGTCTGTATATCCAGATACAGTCCCGAAGTTTTTTCCTTCAAGACATAACCCTTGTTTGCGGTAGGGTTGAACTCTGCCCATGCCGAGAGGGTTCCCAACAAGGTAAGTAGAAGAGAAAATAGAAAAGTCTTTTTCATGCTATATGTTTTTAGTTTGTTCCGTATTGCATATATCGTACACCAAAGTTAGTATTTTATACGTTAT
>JAFYVX010000067.1 GCA_017558255.1 Bacteroidaceae bacterium | reverse complement strand
GCCCTTGGCTTCTATGATTTTCAGGAAGGTGGCAATGGTTGTGTATGCAGGGCGAGGCTCAGGATAGCGCTCTATAATCTCGTGTATCGTAAGCGCCTCCGTGGCATCCCATAGTACGTTCATCACCTCCATTTCTGCTTTGGTCAGTGGGCGCAGGTCATTTCTCTTCTTCATATCCTTCATTGGTTTTGACACCGCAAATTTAGGCACTTCCTGTTTTTCGGGCGAGGAAAATAGGGAAAGCTCCAGAGGATAACGCTGTTTTTTAACGTTTGTTATTAGTAATAAGCAGTGAATTCTTAGTAGTTAACGCTTGCTGCTCGTGCAGATTTCTTGAGAATCCGAAATAAATCATAGGATATTTCTCGATAATCTTAGCCTTGAAACAGATAATACTTTGTCATAACCTGTGAAAATGCAATGAGAAAAAACTATCTTTGTCCTCGCAATGGGAATAATAGAAGTACTTTTGATAGCCGTTGGCGTTTCATTCGCCTTTCTTGAAATGTCGATATGGATGCTCACTCTTATTGGTGCTAATATGGTTAAGGAATCCTTCTCAAAGGAAGAAGGAGGTGTTGCAGAGTGATTATAATAGGATCGGATAAATAGAAATGAAAACACTTAAACTAATATGAGATTATGAAGAACAGAATGTTTGTGTTTGTGTTATCGCTCTTTGTGGCGCTGGTGGTGAGTGCTCAGTCTCCCAAAGTGCGCGACTCTAATACATCTTATGCACGCGAGGCATTGCAGACGTATGTGGAGAGCGGACGTCTGGCAGGTGCAATCAGTGTGTTCTACAAGGACGGAGTGCAGGAGACCTGTTGCATAGGTTATGCCGATGTGGCGCAGAAACGTCCTATCAAGATGGACAACGTGTTTATGCAATGTTCGCAGACAAAGGGATTCTGTGGCGTGACCATAGCCAAACTGGTGGAGCAGGGACTATTGTCTCTGGATGATCCCGTGCACAAGTATCTGCCCGAATTCAAGACCCTCTGGGTGGAGGTGCAGAACAAGGACGGCGTGCGTGTGCTACATAAGGCAAAGAACGTGCTCACCGTGCGCATGGTGATGAACCATACGGGAGGTTTCCCCTTTGAGATAAGCGCCAAGCGCAATGACGTGCGTGGTGGCGGATGGAGTGGAGGGGCACCCTTGCGCCAGGTGGCATCCATAGCGGCAGAGACACCCTTGGGATTTGAGCCCGGCACACGTGAGAGATATTCCAACACGGGTATAGATATAGGTGCCGCCATTGTGGAGGTGATAACAGGCTTGAAATGGGAGCAGTACCTAAAGCAGGAAGTGCTGGATCCCTTGGGCATGAAGAGCACATGGTTCTGGCCTTCGGACAAACAGTTGAAGAAGAAGATTGAACTCTATCAAACCCAGAACAACGCTCCTGCCGTGTGGGTGGAGGAGAACCCATGGCAGCAGCGCCCATACAACGATTCACACGTTTTTGCCTCGGCTGGTGCAGGTCTGTGGACGAATGCAAATGATCAGCTTAAGTTCTACAAGATGCTGATGAACCTGGGTATCGGTGATAATGGTGTGCGCATACTGAAGGAGGAAACTGTCAAGGAACTCCTTGCCGTAACCACTCGTCCACAAAACATGGGTGGCTACTCTCTTGGTTTGCATGCACCCAAGCAGGATAACGAGAACGGTTGGTTTGGCCATGGAGGAGCATGGGGAACTAACTGCTCCGTAAACTGGCACAAGAAGGAATTGAAGTTGTGGGTGATACAGTGTTCTGGTGGTGGACAGCCTTGGCAGAAGGACGTGGACAAGGCGGCAGAAAAGTTCTTTGCCCACTCCTTCGACAGTTCTGCCGCTAATGCCTATACCGGCAGGACGAAGTAAGGCGCTCAGCGTAAGATAACAAACTCAACCTCCTCACTACCAATTAGGAGCATATTGGTCCAAATGCTTGGTGGGGCATACAAAAATAAAGCGGAGATAACTTCTGTGAGTTGTCTCCGCCGTCGTTTCTGAGCTGCTACCGAGAGTTGAACTCGGGACCTCATCCTTACCAAGGATGCGCTCTACCACTGAGCTATAGCAGCGAAATCGGGTGCAAAGGTATGCCTTTTTTGTGAATGATGCAAGCGTTTGGCAAGTTTTTTGCTTCTTTGTGCTTGCTTTTTTCCTGCTGCATTGCATGTGAGGGTATATTTCCATAACTTTACATGTGCATTTGTGCATAATGTGCGTATGCCCGCATACTGGAGAAAACAATAACCTAAATAAACAAACTCTAAAATGAAGAGACATTTTCTGAAAAACAGCATCAAGCACTGTGCCCTGGGCATGGCTCTGATGGCTTCCATGGCAGTAAGTGCCGGTGATTTCACCCCCAAGAACCCCATGACCATGTGGTACGACGTGCCTTCCACGGCAACGGGTGTGAAGAACGTGTGGATGGAGTACTCGCTCCCCATAGGTAACGGTCAGTTGGGCGGTAGCCTGTTCGGTGGTATCCACAAGGATGAAATCCAGTTCAACGAGAAGACCCTCTGGACAGGAAGGACCAGCGACATGCAGGGCTATGGCGGTGGCTATGGCCAGTACAAGAACTTCGGCAGCATCTTCGTGGAAGACCTGAGCGGTGCGAGTGTGCCCGGCAAGGACGGTGAGGTGCAGGACTATGTGCGCAGCCTTGACCTGATAGAAGGTGTGGGCCGCGTGAAGTACACCATAGGCAGACACCACACCAGCTATGAACGCACATATCTGGTGAGCAACCCGGACAAGGTTATGGCAGTGAGGTACACAGCGGCAGGACAGAAGACATTGCATCTGTTGTTTTCTTATGTGCCTGGCAAGGACATCAATGCAAGTCCTGTGACCTATGCTACAGATGCAGCAAGTCTGCCCTATGCCAACTTCAGTGGACAGCTGGAGACCGTTGCCTATCAGACAACCATGCGCGTAGTCCCCGTTGGCGGCGGACAGGTGCGTGCCACGGAGAAGGGTATAGAGGTGACGGGTGCAAGGGAGGTAGTGATGTACATGGCTGCAGGTACCGACTTTGCCCCCAATACAAAGAGCCGTGTGACTGGTGTCTCCATGCAGGATCTGGGCAAGGAGATGATGGCGCGTGTGGATGCTGCATGCAAGAAGGGCTTTGCCCACATCATGTCGGACCATGTTGCCAACTTCAAGTCCTATACCGGCCGTGTGTCGCTCGACCTGAATGCCAGGAGCAACCGTCCCACCAACGAACTGATTGACCACTACAGCACACTGAAGGATTTGGACAATCCAGAGGCCCGCTTCCTGGAGCAGCTGTATTTCCACTATGGCCGCTATCTGGCTATCTCCAGCAACCGCGAGCTCCTGGCTCCCAACAACCTGCAGGGTATATGGAACAACCAGAGCAACGCTCCCTGGAACTCCGACATACACACCAACATCAACATTCAGATGAACTATTGGCCCACGGAGCCTACCAACCTGAGCGAACTGCACATGCCTCTGCTCGACTATATCATCCAGAATGCTGGTGATGAGAATTGGAAGAAGGCTGCCAAAAAGTATGCTGGTGTGGAGAAGGGCTGGACCGTATTCACCGAGAGCAGCCTGTTTGGTGGCATGAGCATCTGGGGTACCAACTACTTCGTGGCCAATGCATGGTACTGCACCCACTTGTGGCAGCACTATCGCTACACCCTCGACAAGGACTTCCTTGCCAAGGCTTTCCCCGCCATGTGGTCCTGTGCAGAGTTCTGGTTCGAGCGCATGAAGGTGGCACAGGATGGCACCTACGAGGCTCCCGATGAGTACAGCGCTGAGCAGAACTCACATCCTAAGGAGGACGGTACTGCCCATGCTCAGCAGTTGATATACAACCTGCTTCTTTGCGTGGACGAGGCACAGAGCGTCTTGGGCAGCAAGGTGACAGGGCTTACCAAGGAGGACCTTGCCAAGCTGAAGAACTATCTGGAGAAGACCGACAAGGGTCTGCACACAGAGGTGTACGACGCACGCACCGACAAGCACCGT
>JAFYVX010000066.1 GCA_017558255.1 Bacteroidaceae bacterium | reverse complement strand
ATCTGTGAGGGTCCTCCCAGCGAGTCGCTTCCGAAAACAACAAGCGTGCACGAGAGCAGTGCGATGAGAGTGATGAAGGGTATTGAACTGAGCCACGCAGATGGTTTGCGTGGCTCGCGAGTCGATTGGATATCTTCCATTGGATTTTTTAATTTTAATAGATAGCCTAGATTCTCTAGATACTATAGTCTCTCTAGATTTTCTAGGCTTGCCTAGGATTTCCTAGGAGAGCATATTTTCTCTTCTAAAAACCTGCATCGAGGCTGCTTCGCTTGTTTCTGCCATAGCTGCGGTACTCGTCAAACTCTATCTCCACTTCGGGTTCCTTCAGTTCTCCTTCGTGAGGTAAACGGAATGACAGATACTTGATGTCTATGCCACGTTCGCGCCACATCTGCTCGTAGTAGGTTTGGCGTGAGCGTGCTTCGGCGGTGTCCTCGCTTGTCTCGCTATAAAGGCTTCGGGTGCAGACGAGTGGCTGGAGACCATTTGCCTTGAGCATCTCTTCGGTATAGGTGAAGAGGAAGTTGGAGTCGGTCTTCAGGTGTACTATGCCTCCGTCCTTCATAATCTTGCGATAGCGCTGGAGGAAGTATGTTGAGGTGAGTCGCTTGGTGGCCTTCTTCATTTGAGGGTCGGAGAAGGTGAGCCATATCTCGGACACTTCGCCGGGAGAGAAGAACTGGTCGATGAACTCGATGTTGGTACGCAGGAATCCAACATTCTTCATGCCCTCGTGCATGGCCTCCTGGGCACCTGTCCACATGCGCGCTCCCTTGATGTCCACACCTATGTAGTTGTTCTGGGTGTACAGGCGTCCCATGCCCACGGTGTATTCTCCACGTCCGCAACCAAGTTCCAAGATGATGGGGTTGTCGTTATGGAAGAATTCCTTGTGCCAATCCAGACGTACGGGTTCGTCACCAGGGCGGTAGGGGCGTTCCACTACCAGAGGGTTTGCCGCCATGTCGGCGAATTTGGCCAGTTTGCCTTTTCCCATAATATTATCTCATTACAAATGTTGTTGTACCTATGTTCTGTCCGTCGCAGAAGATGTCCACACGGTATTCTCCGGCTGAAAGGCTCTCGGCGATGTCCCAATATACGGTTACGGGCAGTTCCTCGCCAGTGTATTCAACCTCCTTGCTGATGCTGTATTGCAGGTCGCGATTCTCATACTGGAAGGTACCTCCGCTTGTGAGGATTGTGCCTGTAGGTGTGGCGATGCGGACATATATGGTGCGCATGCCGGTTTGTGTGGTCACGTTGCGTGCCAGAGTGAAGGAGATGACAAATTTCTTGGCCTTGCTGATTTTCTCCGTATCCTTGCCGCGCTTGTTGTGGGCAATGGCGCTGAAGTTGGTTGCGTTGAGCTGGCTGGCTATGGCAACTTTCTCCACCAGCTGCTCTTTCTCGGTAGAGAGGTCGGTGATGTGGGCCTGTGCACGCTGGTTCTGGTTGCGGAGCTTGTCGTTGTCCACCTTCAGGGCCATATTTTCGCGGTTCAGCGAGTCAATCTGCATCACGTAGTCCTTCAGGATAGCACGTAGTGTGGCAAGTTCCTTTTTCAGTCGCATTATCTCACGTGCGTTGTCGGCCTTAGTCTGCTTCAGTTCGGCAAGGAGTTTCTGCACTCTCTCCTGTTCAAGTGAAAGCTGGTTGATGAGCGAGTCGTTGTTGATCTGCGCCATCATCTCATTGTACTGCATGGCAAACTGCTCGTATTCGTTCTCCATTTCAGCCTTGTCCATCTTCAATACCTCTATCATCTGCTCGTTTTCCTCCTGGCGAGCCTTCATCTGGGTGTTCATGTAGATGAGTACGCCGATGAGCACGATGCATACTGCCGAAGCAGCAATCAATAATACCTTTTTGTTCATATTTAGAAAGTTTTTGTTGTACGTTGATATAAATTCGCGTGCAAAGATATGAATTATTCCTTATATAATATAGCGAGTGCTTAAATTCTTGCTAATACTCTTGCTTGCCTTGTATAATTTTACTAACTTTGTCCCTGTTGATAATATTTTTTAACTTAAATAACTATGCGTAAAATTATCATGATGGCGGCCTTGTTGGCAAGTGCTGCCGGTGCGTGGGCAGACGGCATCCGTATGCTCAACAAGACAACCGCAGAGGTTACCTTGGATGGCGGGAAGCGTATGTATGTGGACTTCTATGGTCCTCACACCTTCCGTGTATTCCAGGATCCCAACGGTGGTATCATCCGTGACCCGAAGGCAAGTCCCGAGGCACAGATCCTGGTGAACAACCCCCGTCGCGATGCCGGTGAGGTGGTGCTCGATGCCGAGGCTGCAACCCTTACTACAAAGGAGATTGTTGTGAAGGTGAACACCAAGACAGGTCAGATTCAGGCTCTGAAGGGTGGCAAGGTCATCGTAGATCAGGTAGTGCCCACAGAGTTTGGCAAGAAGCGCACAACCGTGAAGTTTGCTCAGGATGAGGATGATTACTTCTTCGGTGGCGGTGTGCAGAACGGCCGTTTCTCTCACAAGGACAAGTTCATTGCCATCGTGAACACCAACAACTGGGTGGATGGTGGCGTTTGTAGTCCCACTCCCTATTATTGGAGCACTGCCGGTTATGGCGTGATGTGGCACACCTTCAAGCCCGGTGGCTATGATTTCGGTAATGCCGAGGCAGAGAATACCGTGCTTTATCATGATACCGACTATTTGGATATCTTCGTTATGGTGAACGAGGGTGCTGTGCCCCTGCTGAACGACTTCTATCAGCTGACAGGTAATCCTGTTCTGTTGCCCAAGTTCGGTTTCTATCAGGGTCACCTGAATGCCTACAACCGCGACTTCTGGACAGAGGAGGCAAAGCGCGATAACTACATCCAGATGCCCTATGAGGATGGTAAGTTCTACAAGGAGAGCCAGAAGGACAATGGTGGTGTGCAGGAGACTTTGAACGGTGAGAAGAACAACTATCAGTTCTCTGCCCGTGCTGCTATCGACCGTTATCTCGACAACGACTTCCCCTTGGGTTGGTTCCTTCCCAATGATGGTTATGGTGCAGGTTATGGCCAGACCGGTACTTTGGACGGCAACATCCAGAACCTGAAGGAGTTTGGCGACTATGCTCGTAGCAAGGGTGTTGAGATCGGTCTTTGGACACAGAGCGACCTTCATCCCAAGGAGGGTATCGAGGCATTGCTTCAGCGTGATATCGTCAAGGAGGTTGGCGTTGCCGGTGTTCGTGTGTTGAAGACCGACGTGGCATGGGTTGGTGCAGGTTACTCATTCGGTTTGAATGGCGTTGCCGATGTGGCGCAGATCATGCCTTACTATGGTAATGATGCCCGTCCTTTCATCATCTCTTTGGACGGTTGGGCAGGTACCCAGCGCTATGCAGGTATCTGGTCAGGCGACCAGACTGGTGGCGAGTGGGAGTACATCCGTTTCCACATTCCTACCTACATCGGTGCAGGTCTTGCAGGTCAGCCCAACATCACAAGTGATACCGATGGTATTTTCGGCGGTCAGAACCTTCAGGTAAATGTGCGCGACTTCCAGTGGAAGACCTACGGCCCCATGCAGTTGAACATGGACGGTTGGGGTTCAAGCCCCAAATATCCTCAGGCTTTGGGCGAGAAGGCAGCTGATCTGAACCGCTACTACCTCAAGCTCAAGTCAAAGATTCTTCCCTATCAGTATGCTATCGCTCGCGAGGCTGTTGATGGTCTGCCTATGATTCGT
>JAFYVX010000065.1 GCA_017558255.1 Bacteroidaceae bacterium | reverse complement strand
GCCAACTCCTCAACGCCAAGAGCAACATCGAGCTTGTCCATCTCGCAGATTGACTGACCTACGTTGCCACCGTGAGCCTTAGAGAAGGTGTATGTCATACCACCGCAGAGGATGAGCTTGTCCACCTTGCCCAAGAGGTTCTCGATGATACCGATCTTTGAAGATACCTTAGAGCCACCCATGATAGCGATGAAGGGACGCTTGATGTTTGACAATACGTTGTCAACAGCCTCAACTTCCTTCTCCATCAGGTAACCCAGCATCTTGTTGTCTGCATCGAAGTAGTCAGCGATAACAGCAGTAGAAGCGTGCTTGCGGTGAGCAGTACCGAATGCGTCCATTACATAGCAGTCGGCGTAGCTTGCCAGAGTCTTGGCGAAGTCTGCCTGACGACCCTTCATCTCCTTCTTAGCCTCGTCAAACTCGGGAGTACCCTTCTCAACGCCTACGGGCTTGCCTTCCTCCTCGGGATAGTAGCGAAGGTTCTCC
Source organism: Bacteroidaceae bacterium (assembly GCA_017558255.1). Taxonomy (GTDB): domain Bacteria; phylum Bacteroidota; class Bacteroidia; order Bacteroidales; family Bacteroidaceae; genus Physcousia. Next base: position 12,642 of record JAFYVX010000065.1, on the reverse strand, counting down.
AACAGAAGAGCCTCACCCATCTTCAGGGCAGCGGCAGCCTCAGCGGCATTAGCGCAATCCTCTGCAAATGCTACGGGGCAACCCAGAGCAGCCTCAACGGCAGCACGGATCTGACCAAGAGAGAGCTTGGGGTTAACCTTACCCTTGGGCTTGCCCATGTGGCTCATGATGATGGCAGCACCACCATCGGCAATAATCTTCTTCAGTGTGGGGAGAGCACCCTTGATTCGGGTGTCGTCAGTAATGTTACCATTTTCGTCCAGGGGTACGTTGAAGTCCACGCGAACGATTGCCTTCTTACCGGCAAAGTTGTACTGATTAATTGTCATAACTTGAATGTTTGTTTATTTTGGTTAAACGATTTTGCACACAAAGTTACCTAAAAGGATTTATATCTGCAAACCTTTTGATGAGAAATGTTTACAAATACCTGTCAAACCACACTTTTCGCAATGCGGAGTGCGTGATTGGCATACATAGCGGCCATGCAATATGAGCCAATGGTGTGCGAGAGGAATGATTTCCTCGGGCAAATGTTTGGTAAGTTGTATCTCGACAGAAAGGGGTGTGGTGCACGTCTTGCCCACAAGTCCAAGGCGATGGCTTACGCGGAACACATGTGTGTCTACTGCCATGCGTGCCTTCTGGAATATTACTGCCTGGATGACATTGGCTGTCTTGCGTCCTACACCGGGCAGCTTCTCCAGTTCTTCGCCCGTGGAGGGTACCTCGCCACCATAGCTGTCTACCAGCATACGCGCCATGCCCACAAGATGACGTGCCTTGTTGTTGGGATAGGAAACACTCCTTATATATTTATATATAATGTCCGGAGTGGCTTCAGCCATGGCCTGTGGTGTGGGGAAGTCCTTGAAGAGGGGAGGTGTTACCTGGTTTATGCGCTTGTCCGTGCACTGCGCGCTGAGTATCACGGCTACAAGCAGTTCGAAGGGTGTAGTATAGTCCAGTTCGGATTTTGCCATTGGCATGGTTTGCTGAAAGTAGTCTATGATAGCGGCAAATCTGTCTTTAGTCTTCATCTGTCAGGAAGTTTACAAGTCTTGTTATTGCCCTTTGGCATACAGGGCAGAAGTCGGGCGCCTTGTTGGTATGCATGCGGCAGTCCTGGACAGGACGGTACACGCCCTTGGATTGATAGCCGCCCCCTTCGTAGACACCGATTTTGGTGTGGATGTCCTTGCCGTCGGGTATGGTAGGGATAGGCGTGTCGGCTGGGAGCATGTCTTTCCACTTGCTGTCAAAGTCGGTGAGCGTGGTCAGGTTCTGTTCCCATGGTTCTATTCCGGCAGGGTAGTAGGTCTCGTATTGGTCGTCATAGAAGTATTCGTCGGCAAGTCCTGCAAACGAATGGCCGAATTCGTGCACTATGACCGACTTGTTGTCCCTGCCACGTGCAGCGCTGAGCATATAGTTGTTGTAGATGCCTCCGCCTCCGTATTCGTCGGTGTTGGCAAGTATGATGATACTCTCGCATGGAATACCATCCAGGATGTCATAAAGTTTCCTGATGTTTGAGGTGGTCAGATAACGGTTGCTATAGAAGGTGTCGAAGTTGCTCCCCACGGCGGTGTTCTTCCATTCCCCCTGTCGTGGAATGCTTACTCCGGAATGTTCGGATGGTGCCTCTACGATTATGAAATTGAACTTGTCTGCAAGTGTATCGAAAGGTTTGTGGTTCAAGATGGATGCCATGCTATTCTCGCAATCCTTCCTGAATTGTTTCATCTCGCTTTCTGTATATCCCTCAGGCACGAATACGATGTCTATCTTCTCCTTGCTGTCGCCAGACTTTTTAAGGTATCTGTAGGGAAGCGTTTCTTTGGCATTGTGCTTGCATATCAGTATGTCTGATGGGCTGATACGATGCTTCAAGTAAGACTTCGTGTGATTGTGTATATTGGTCAGTTCTACAGTAATTTGCACATCTTCTTTTGGCATTGGGATTAAGAAGGAGCTCTCAAAACTCTTTGCCACACGTGTTGCCTCTTCTGTGCTCTGCCATTCCTGGAATAGAGTGGAGAAACTATTTCGGTACAGAGTGTCAGTGCCGGTAAGGTCGGTTATGGTGATAGTACCGTTGCCTTGTAGTGGCAGACGGTTCATGTTATGTCGTTTGCCATGCCATCCGTCATAGGTTTTCATGCGGTCAAGGTATATGGCCTGTGTTTCGCTTGTTCCGGCAAATGTGTAGTCAAGCCTTAGTGTGGCATCGCTGAACCATCGGTCAAAGTCTTGCGCAAGGCACTTTGCCGAAGAACTGAGAAGAGCGGCTGCCAATAGGAATAGTTGTAAGTATCTTTTCATATTGTACGGTATGTTTGAGAAGCACGATACTGGTGTCGTGACATGCTTGTGAGAATAGACTTTTTGCTTGCAAATGTATAAAAATATATCTTATTTCCGTAATAAATGAGTGCTGATAATATGAGGATGTGCCTTTTATGCTCGATAAGCAAGGTAAATTCTTCTCCATAACTTGTGAATTATGGACCAAGAGGCACCTTTATGGGCGATATTTGGAAGCATTTGGTTTATATTTTGTTTTTCATGCGTGTTGTGTGGGGATTTTTTGCTATCTTTGCACGCAAATACTTTAGGAATATTATGGGATTGTTTTCATTTTTCAGCAAAGAAAAGAAGGAGACTCTTGATAAGGGTCTTGAAAAGACAAAGACAGGATTTTTTGACAAGATAGCGCGTGCTGTGGCAGGCAGGGACAAGGTGGACGACGAGGTGTTGGACAACCTTGAGGAGGTGCTTGTGACGAGCGATGTGGGTGTTGACACCACTTTGCGCATCATTGAGAGGATTGAGGCACGAGTTGCCCGAGACAAGTATGTCGGCACAGGCGAACTTAACAGGATTCTCCGCGACGAAATAGCGCAGTTGCTGACGGAGAACAACACAGAGGATACCGAAGGCTTTACTGTACCAGAGGGTCATCGTCCATACGTTATCATGGTTGTTGGCGTGAATGGTGTGGGCAAGACTACTACCATAGGAAAGTTAGCATACCAGTTCAAGCAGGCCGGATTGAAGGTTGTGCTTGGCGCTGCCGACACATTCCGTGCTGCCGCCGTGGAGCAGATAGTCATCTGGGGTGAAAGGGTTGGAGTGCCCGTTGTCAAGCAGCAGATGGGCAGCGATCCTGCCTCCGTGGCTTTCGACACCTTGCAGAGTGCCGTTTCGCAGGGTGCGGATGTGGTCATTATTGACACCGCAGGTCGCCTTCACAACAAGAAGGGTCTGATGGACGAGCTTTCCAAGATAAAGCGCGTGATGCAGAAGCTGATGCCTGAAGCACCACACGATGTCATGTTGGTTCTGGACGGAAGCACCGGACAGAATGCCTATGAGCAGGCCAAGCAGTTTACTGCTGCCACCGAGGTGACAAGCATGGCGGTTACCAAACTTGATGGTACTGCCAAGGGTGGTGTGGTGATAGGTATTTCCGACCAGTTCAAGATACCTGTACGCTACATAGGCCTTGGCGAGGGTATGGAGGACCTGCAACCCTTTAACCGAGTTGAGTTTGTTGATTCGTTGTTCAAGTAATCCACTGTTTGTTTCGGATGAAGATAGATATCATAACCCTTGGGTGTAGCAAGAACCTGGTGGACAGCGAGCGCCTTATGCGCCAACTCGAAGCCGTGGGATATGAGGTTACACATGATGCAGAACTGCTGACGGGCGATATTGCCGTGGTGAACACATGCGGTTTCATTGCAGATGCGCAGGAGGAAAGCATTAACATGATTCTTGAACTCGCACAACGCAAGACCGATGGCGACCTGAAGAAGCTCTACGTGATGGGATGCCTGAGCGAGAGGTTCATGGATGAACTCGGTAAGGAAATTCCAGAGGTGGACAGGTATTACGGCAAATTCGACTGGACAGGCTTGCTGGAGGATCTTGGACACGAATATGACGAGTCCATTGCCAACGAGCGCCATGTTACCACACCTTCGCACTATGCCTATCTCAAGATATCCGAGGGATGTAGCCGTAAGTGTGCATATTGTGCAATACCTATAATAACAGGTGCACATCGTTCTCGACCTATGGAGGAGATTCTGGATGAGGTGCGTCTGCTGGTAGCACAGGGAGTAAGGGAGTTCCAGGTTATTGCACAGGAACTGACCTTCTATGGTCTCGACCTGTACAAGGAACGCCGCATAGCACAGCTTATTGGAGAAATGGCAGACATCCCCGGGGTGGAATGGATACGTCTGCACTATGCCTATCCTACAGACTTTCCGATGGAACTGCTCACCGTGATGCGTGAGAAGGACAATGTGTGCAAGTATCTTGACATTGCGCTTCAGCATATTTCCGACAACATGCTTGGTGCAATGCATCGCCACATAACAAAGGAAGAGACCTATGCTCTCATAGAGGAGATTCGCCGACAAGTGCCGGGAATCCATCTGCGCACAACGCTGATGGTTGGTTTCCCTGGCGAGACAGACGAGGACTTTGACGAACTGATGCAATTTGTGCGCTGGGCGCGATTCGAGCGCATGGGCGCCTTTGCTTATAGCGAGGAACAGGGCACACCCAGTGCAAGACTCTATGAAGACAATGTCCCAGATGAGGTCAAGCAGGAACGCCTTTCGCGCCTGATGCGCCTCCAGCAAAGGATCTCTGCCGAGGTGCAGGACGAAAAGGTGGGCACTGAGATGACCGTGATAATAGACAGGCAGGAAGGGGAATGGTACATTGGCCGCACGGAATACGATTCGCCCGAGGTTGACCCCGAGGTGCTTATCTCAACCGATGGTGCCGACCTCACCCCTGGAACCTTCTGCCGTGTTACCATCGATAAGGCCGACGACTTTGACCTCTTTGGCAGTGTTAAGGAAACCATGTAATAACAGTAACCAAATGAATCCCATTTATATCATATGAACAATAAGGAATTCATAGCAGAATTGGCACGAAGGACAAAGTCCAATGCCAGGGAGACCCAACAACGTGTGAACGCTCTCGTACAGACGATGACCGAGCGTTTGTGCGAAGAGGATTCTATAATGATTTCCAACTTTGGTACGTTTGAGACCAAAAAGCGTCTGGAACGAGTTCTCGTTTCTCCCACAACAGGCCAGCGCATGCTGGTTCCGCCAAAGATAGTGGTGGGATTCAAGCAGAGCACTAACCTGAAGAACAAGATCCAGTAAGTCAAACGGAGGAATAATTATGAACAACAAACTGAGTATCCAGGATTTGGCCAGTGCCTATGCCGAGAAATCTGGGATTGACCAGAAGTCTGCCCATGCCTTCGTGAAGACAGTCTTTGAAATAGTGGAGGAATTCATCTCCACAGACAAGATTGTAAAGATTAAGGGATTAGGTACATTCAAACTGATAAGCGTTTCCGACAGGGAGAGCGTTAATGTAAACACTGGCGAACGCATCGTCATAGCAGGGCACACCAAGTTGTCCTTCACACCCGACACGCCCCTCAGGGATGCCGTCAACCGCCCCTTTGCCGATTTCGAGACAACTCCCATAAACGACTCCACCCCCCTGGAGGCAATGGAAAAGTTGCCTTCGCAGAACGAAGCACTTCCTTCCGGGGGCAGTTCGGAAGATTATGCCGAGGAGCAGAACCTCGTTGTGGTAGAAGAGACAGTGTTGGACGAACCATTCTCTCCAGAATCGCATGCATCATATGACGAGAGTGTCGAGACCGTGGCCAATGCCGAGGACGAAAGAGTGGGTGAGGACTTTCAGGTGGAAACCAAGGAAGAAGCCATGCCTGTGGAAACCAAGGAGGAAGCCATGCCTGTAGAAACCAAGGAAGAAGTTTTTCCGCTAATCCCAGTACATAAGCCCAACGACGACAATCCCTCGTATCCTATGTCGGGAGAACCCATTGCCGAACCTGTTCCTGGCAAGGCTGGCAAGTCTCACACGTGGCTGTATGTCTGCCTCTGTCTGATTTTGATGGCAGCTTCCTACGTATGTGGTCATTACCGTTTGCTCGACAAGGTGGAAGTGGCATTGTATTCCGATTCCGAAGAGGTTCATGCCAACGACGTCAGCCAGCAGGATGCCGTCAAGGAAAATGCCGCCCCAACCGTATCGGCAGATAGCTGTGCCGAATGCGACACCCTCCGTCAGGATTCGGTGCCCGTTGCCGACAAGGCTCCTGAAGCAACATCACAGCCCGAGGAGGATCCTGCAGAAATAGCAAAGTATTTCCCACAAGTGCCGGGAGGCGAATATTGGATTGTGGGCGATGCCGGTTATGTGCACCACATGCAGGTGGGAGAGACCCTGTATCGCATTGCAGGAAAGGAGTTGGGCAACCAGAATCTTGTACGCTATCTCATCGTGTTCAACAAGTTCGAGGACCCCAACATCATACACACGGGCGACCCCATCAGGATACCTAAGCTCGTCAAAAAGGAACAGGCAGGACCGACACAGGTGCGTGCCGAATAGTTTTTCATCTCACAATCCTCAGACCAGTACAAAATATATACGTTCATTATATAAATATAGTAAAAGGAATCCCCTGTTTGGAGATTCCTTTTTTTTGTATTGTCCCGTTTTGACGATAACGCAGGTTACTTGTTCTTCAGCAGGTCGCGTATCTCGGTCAGCAGTTTCTCCTCGGCAGAGGGTGCAGGAGGTGCAGGGGGAGTTGCAGGCTTGGGTTCCTCCTTCTTCTTGGTGGTCAGCTTGGTAATGCCTTTGACCATAAGGAAGATGCAGAATGCAATGATAAGGAAGTCAAAGGTTGTCTGCAGGAAGTTGCCATAGTTTATGGTCACGGGAACAGCCTCTACGCCTTCCTTCACGCTGATGGGATTGATGGGTAGCTCAAGCTTGAGGTCCTTGAAATTCACGCCACCGATAATCCATCCGATAGGAGGCATGATGATGTCGTTAACCACACTTGTAACGATTTTGCCGAAGGCGCCACCAATGATCACACCGACAGCCATGTCAACCACATTGCCCTTCATTGCGAAGGCTTTGAAATCTTGTAAGAATGTGCTCTTTGCCATTTGATTTTGATAAATAGAGTAGTTAATTATATATGTTTGTTGAATTTTATTAGTAATTTGCGCTACGAAATTAAAAAGAAATTTGTAAATTTGCGCAAAGAATGAAAATAAAAGTGCGTAAAAAGTCTATAATCGTAGCGATGTACCTTCTGGCAATGTTTATGCTTGTTGCTTGTAAGAGTGCCGAATATTGTAATTGTGGTTGAGTTTAGGAACCCTATCTCCGCCATGGTTATCATGTGACCTTGCGTATCTTTTGACCCAAAGAAAAAAACAGAGTTAATAAACCATAGTTTTTCATTTTTAAAATTAAATTAAAAAGAAATGGCAACAAAAGTAGGTATTAATGGTTTCGGCCGTATCGGTCGTTTCGTTTTCCGTGCAGCTCAGACTCGTGATGACATCGAGATCGTAGGTATCAATGACCTGTGCCCCGTTGATTACTTGGCATACATGCTGAAGTACGACACCATGCACGGTCAGTTCGAGGGTACTGTCGAGGCTGACGTTGAGAACAGCAAGCTGATTGTAAACGGTAAGGCTATCCGCGTAACTGCTGAGCGTAACCCCGCAGACTTGAAGTGGAACGAGATCGAGGCAGAATATGTAGTTGAGTCTACCGGTCTTTTCCTCTCTCAGGACAAGGCTCAGGGTCACATCGACGCTGGTGCTAAGTATGTTGTAATGTCTGCTCCTTCTAAGGACGCTACTCCTATGTTCGTATGCGGTGTTAACTTCGACAAGTACGAGAAGGGTACTCAGTTCGTATCTAACGCTTCTTGCACCACCAACTGCTTGGCTCCCGTTGCTAAGGTGTTGAATGACAAGTGGGGTATCAAGGACGGTTTGATGACAACTGTTCACTCTACTACTGCTACTCAGAAGACCGTTGACGGTCCCTCTCTGAAGGACTGGCGTGGTGGCCGCGCTGCTGCTGGCAACATCATCCCCTCTTCTACAGGTGCTGCTAAGGCTGTAGGTAAGGTAATTCCCGAGCTGAACGGCAAGCTGACCGGTATGGCATTCCGCGTTCCCACTCTCGACGTATCTGTAGTTGACCTGACCGTTAACCTGGCTAAGCCCGCTACTTATGCTGAGATTTGCGCTGCAATGAAGGAGGCTTCTGAGAACGAGCTGAAGGGTGTACTCGGTTACACCGACGAGGAGGTTGTATCTGCAGACTTCCTGGGCGACGTTCGCACTTCTATCTTCGACGCTAAGGCTGGTATTCAGCTGACCGACACCTTCGTTAAGGTTGTTAGCTGGTATGACAACGAGATCGGTTACTCTAACAAGGTTCTCGAGTTGATCGCTCACATGAAGAAGGTTAACGGCTAATCCCCAAACCGTATCTTATAAATTACGCCCAAGTTTTTTACTTGGGCGTTTTTTTGATTATGGAGGGACAAGGAACTGCTATCTTGTATATATAATGTGAAATATACAAGCGGAATGGTGCGTGATAAAGTAAAATGTTGTACCTTTGCACGAGTTTAATAAGGTAAAAAAGAAGAAAAGAAAATGGCTGGATATTTAGTAGAAGATACACGAAAGGTTGCTACTCACCGACTCATAGAAATGAAGCAGCAGGGCAAGAAGATTGCCATGCTCACTGCTTACGACTATACCATGGCGCAGATTGTGGATCAGGCTGGTATGGATATAATCCTGGTGGGCGACAGTGCTTCAAACGTAATGGCTGGTAACGTTACCACTCTGCCCATCAGCGTGGAGCAGATGATTTACCATGCCAAGAGCGTGGTGCGAGGCGTAAGGCGCTCGTTGGTGGTATGCGACATGCCATTCGGTTCATATCAGATTGGTCGCACGGAGGGTGTTACCAACGCCATACGCATCATGAAGGAGACGCATGCCGACGCCCTGAAGCTGGAGGGTGGGGTGGAGATACTTGACACCGTGCGTGCCATCCTGGATGCAGGTATCCCAGTAATGGGACATCTGGGTCTCATGCCCCAGAGCATCAACAAGTACGGCACCTATACGGTTCGTGCCAAGGAGGATGCCGAAGCAGAGAAACTCATCGCCGATGCCCATGCTTTGGAGGAAGCAGGATGCTTTGCCCTGGTGTTAGAGAAGATTCCTGCCGCCCTGTGCCAACGTGTTTGCCAGGAACTCACCATCCCCGTCATTGGCATAGGAGCAGGTCCTGCTGATGGTCAGGTGCTGGTTATCCACGACATGCTGGGTATGAACCAGGGATTCTCTCCCAAGTTCCTGCGCCGATATGCCGACCTCTTCTCCATCATGACCGAAGCTATAGGTCAGTACATCACCGACGTGAAGACCGAAGACTTCCCTAACGAAAAGGAAAGATATTGAGGAAAGAGAAATAGCTGAGTGTTGAAAGTCGAAGATTACTCAATCAACGCAGCTGACTCGCGTGGAAATCCACAGAGACCTTACTATCACCAACGCTACTATGAGAACTGCTCATGGTGCTTCGTTTTACCGCTATCAGCCGTTCGCCGAACCGCTGATAGCGGTAAAATTAACGGCCGATAGCGGTTCGCCGAACGGCTAATAGCGACAAAACTAACGACCAATAGCGACAAAAACAAGTCCCTGATAGCGCTTTTTTCTGACGCTACACGTAGCGTCCCTTTCCGCTAATCACTCATCGCGCCAGCAAACTCTCCCTCAGTGACAGGAGGCGATTGAGGTTTTTAATCCCAAATCGGTCATTAGACTGTTACGCGCTAATGACCGATTTGGGTTAAAGTACCAGTGCCAGGGATACCAGTATTGCAAAAAAGAATATTGATATGGCAGTCATGCCGAGGACACGGTTGAGGGCCTTGCCATGATTGATGGAGTGGAGAAGATGCAGTATCTTAAGATGCAGAGGGATGAAAATGACTGGAATTAGCATTGCCAGGTAATCGCCCTTCCTTATTATATTTAATGCGACCATAGCCAGAGAAACTGAGATAATGCCAATCAGGAAATATAAGGCAAGTGTGGAAAGTTCGCCTATGATGGTAACCAGTGTGGTCTTGCCAACGGCGGCATCCGTGTGGCGGTCGCGGAAGTTGTTGACCAGTAGAAGACAATCCGTGACCAGTCCCTGGGCAAGTGCCAGAAGCCATACGGGCAGAGGTAGGTGCGTAATTGATGATAAAGGGCTTTGGAAAAAGAACGTATAGGCGACAGGTATGATGCCGAAGAAGAGCAGTACGAGGATGTCGCCCATGGCAATGCGCGAGAACAGCGTGGTGTACAGAAAGCAGAATGCAACGCAAGTTATGCCCACCAGTATGCACTCCCATCCTCCCCACCATACAAGCGGAAGACCTGCAAGACATGCTACCATGGTGGTGATGGTTATGCCCATGCGCATGGCTGGCAGGGTGATCCAACCTTGTGAGCATGCCCTTTCGGGGCCCAGACGCTCTTCGGTGTCCACACCACGGATGCAGTCGAAATAGTCGTTGACCAGATTGGCATCGACCTGCATGAGCAAGGCAAAAGCCAGACACAGAAGCGCCGGAACCCATTCTACATGTCCGTAGATGCCGTAGGCGGCAGACAGCGCCAATATTACAGGTGCCGCGGCGCCTGTGAGTGTCTTGGGTCTGGCGGCGAGCCACCAGGCGTGGAGGGAATTAGTCTTTACCATGTAGGCAAAGTTACTCCTTTTTTTTGAATGTCCTTAATAAATGTGGCATGTTTTTCGCTCAACTCATATAAATTCATTACCTTTGCTGACCTGAAAACAATAAACCAAGACCTACACATGGCAGAAGCAAGACGCAAGACAAACCCCAAGGTGGTGGAGGTCCCAAGCATGGACTCTTTGGGACACCGCCAGCCGCAGAATCTAGAAATGGAGACAGCAGTGCTTGGTGCGCTGATGAACGAGCAGGATGCCTTCGGACAGGTGGCAGAGATACTGCGCCCGGAGAGTTTCTACGACCACAAGAACCAGTTGGTGTATGAGGCCATACGCGATCTGGCTGCCCAGCAGAAGCCCGTGGACGTGATTACCGTGGTGGAGCAGCTCGACCAAAAGGGACACCTGGAAGAAGTGGGTGGTATGCCCTATGTGGCTGCCCTGTCGGATGCGGTGATCAGCAGCGCCCATATAGAGTACCATGCAAGGATAATCCAGCAGAAATTTCTGGCACGCCAGCTCATTACCTATGCCAGCCGCATACAGCAGCATGCCTTCGACCCGGGTACAGATGTGGACGACTTGATGCAGGAGGCCGAGGGAAAGCTCTTCGAACTCTCGCAGAGCAACATGAAGAAGGACTACACACAGATAAATCCTGTCATCAAGGAGGCTTACGACATGTTGCAGAGAGCTGCTGCACGTACCGACGGTTTGTCTGGTTTGTCCTCAGGCTTCGACCGTCTGGATAAGATGACATCGGGCTGGCAGAACTCCGACCTTATCATCATAGCCGCACGTCCTGCTATGGGTAAGACGGCATTCGTCATCTCCATGATCAGGAAGATGGCTGTGGACCTGAAGATTCCCTGCGCCATGTTCTCCCTTGAGATGGCTAACGTGCAGTTGGTTAACCGTCTTATTGTCAACGTGTGCGAAATAACCGGCGAGAAGATAAAGAGCGGTCAGCTTGCGCCCTATGAGTGGAGTCAGCTGGATACGCGTATAACGCAGTTGTACGATGCTCCCATCTATGTGGATGATACTCCCTCGTTGAGTGTCTTCGAACTTCGTACCAAGGCACGCCGACTGGTGCGCGAGCATGGTGTGAAGATAATCATGATTGACTACCTGCAGTTGATGAATGCCTCGGGTATGAGTTACGGAAGCCGACAGGAAGAGGTCTCCACCATAAGCCGAAGTCTGAAGCAGTTGGCCAAGGAACTGAACATTCCCATAATAGCTCTGTCCCAGTTGAACCGTGGTGTGGAATCGCGTGAAGGTCCCGAAGGCAAGCGTCCGCAGTTGTCCGACCTTCGCGAATCCGGTGCCATCGAGCAGGATGCCGATATGGTATGCTTCATCCATCGCCCGGAATACTACAAGATATATCAGGATGAGAAGGGTAGGGACCTGCACGGCAAGGCGGAGATAATCATAGCCAAGCACCGTAACGGTGCCGTGGGCGATGTGTTGTTGGAATTCCGTGGTGAGTTTGCACGCTTCTCCGACCCCGACGAAAACAGATATGTGCCTGTACCTGGCGAACAGGGTGGCATAATAGAGTCCAAGGGTCTCACACCTGAAGAGCATGCGCATATGATGGCACAGAATCCTTTCGACGACAACGTGCCGCCTCCTCCATCAGGGATGAACGAACCTCCGTTTTGAGAACGGTGAACGGTGAGAGATTAACGGTGAGAGGTGAGAGGTGAACGGATGAGCGGACTTGCGGAGCCAAGGCTAACTTCAAACGAGTTTGAGTCAGCTCAATTGGCTTAACGAAAAGACTTAAATCCAAATCGGTCATTAGACTATTACGCGCTAATGAAACCATCTTTTTGTCATCCTTTAGATTTGCAAAGTAAAAGAAAGGTAAGCAAAAAGTGCTATCTTTGCAAGAAGTTAACCAAAGGAGAGAGGTGAACTATTTTGTCATCTAGCTAATGAGCTAAAAACAGAAACAGTCCTCTT
>JAFYVX010000064.1 GCA_017558255.1 Bacteroidaceae bacterium | reverse complement strand
ATCCTTCCACAAGATGATGCAACGCCTGGAGGAAAAGTATGGCAATGACATCCCTGCCGCCATTCGCGAGGATTTCTGCCGCGAGAGCCGCCCTCTGATGCCACTCACCAACATAATCAATTTCGACACCCGCGTGGCAGTTCTTTTCCTGAGCATCGGATTTGGAATACCCTGGTTCTACTTCGTCTTTGAGGTCACCATCCTGGAGGCAGTACGCTTCTACATCACAGGCAAGCACGAAAGACTCTGCGAAAGAATAACAAAGCAATACACAGATTAAGGCCATTCAAACAAGGCTACAACCACAAAATGAACAGAAGCATAGCACTGATACTTGCTGGCGGCATAGGGAGCAGAATGAACCTGTCCGTACCCAAGCAGTTCGTGGTGGTGGACGGACTTACCGTTCTCCAGCACACTATGCTTGCCTTCCAGCGCCACCAATTGGTCAGCGCCATCTATGTGGTGGCATCCCCACAATGGGCGGAAACCGTGCGCCAGCAGGCCTTAGAGGCTGGCATCAGCAAATTCGCCTCGTGCCTTGATGCCGGAGACAACAGTTTCCAATCTGCCAAGAACGGCATATCTGCACTTAAGGACATGGAGGAGGAGAACACCGTTGTGCTCATCCACGATGCCGTGCGCCCACTGGTGTCGCAGGACATCATCAGCCGAAACATAGCGGTGTGCCTTTCCAGAGGAAACGCCATCACCACACTGCCAAGTCAGGAAAGCTACATGGTGATAGATTCGGGGACAGGGGGAAATGAGGGAGAAACAATTTCCTCTACCTATATCCTGCGCGAAAAACTTCTCAGGGCACAGACACCGCACACCTTCGTGCTCCGCGAACTGACCGCAATGATGAAGGAGGCAGAGGAAAGGGGAATAACCTACTCACAATCCGTCTTCACTCTGGCCAATGAACTGGAACACGTGCCTCTGCATACTGCCGAGGGAGAAATGATGAACTTCAAGCTGACACTGCCTTCGGACATTACCATATTCCAGGCTATCCTGCACGAGACAAGAGGCTGATGCGGAAAACCTTTTCACCCGTGGCGGAATTGCTTTTCTCAAGAAATATTCATACCTTTGCACACCCTTTATGAATACCACACCCCTACAAGACCTGAAAGCACGATACAACATTGTTGGTCGCGACGAGAAACTGGACATGGCACTGGACACAGCTCTCCAAGTGGCACGTACCGACCTGAGTGTACTCATTCAGGGCGAGAGCGGTGTAGGTAAGGAGATTATTCCACGAATCATCCACGACAACAGCCTCCGCAAGACAAAACGCTACATTGCCATCAACTGCGGAAGCATACCCGAGGGCACCATCGACTCGGAACTCTTCGGACATGAAAGGGGTTCGTACACCGGTGCCGTTGGAGAACGCGAGGGCTACTTCGGTGCAGCAGACGGCGGTACCCTCTTCCTGGATGAGGTGGGAGAACTGCCCATGACCACACAGGCACGCTTGCTCAGAGTCTTGGAAACGGGCGAATACCTGCGTGTCGGCAGCGACTCTCCACGCAAGACCAACGTGCGCATAGTGGCGGCAACCAATGTGGACATCCCCAATGCCATACGCGAGGGACGTTTCCGCGAGGACCTGTACTACCGTCTGTGCACCATCAACATACAGGTGCCGCCTCTCCGTGAACGCGGCATGGACAGCATCCTGCTCTTCAAACTCTTTGCCATGAACACAGCGGCAAAGTACCACATCCCCGAACCCATCCGCCTGAGCCCCGAGGGAGAACACACGGTGATGGCATACAAATGGCCTGGCAACGTGCGCCAGCTGAAAAACGTGGTGGAGCAGATGAGCATCCTGGAACAGGGTGTGCAGATTACACCCGAGGTCCTGCACCGATACGGCATCATAGCCGGACAGGGCGAGAGCTTTGCCCTAAAGCGCATAGGCAAACCAGGAAGCGAAGGAGGACGACACGACTGGGAAAACGAGATAAAATGGCTGGCAAATGCGGTACTCAAACTCCGTGCCGAAGTGGACGAACTGAAAAGCATCATCAACCCGGAACACAACAGGCATACCTCTGCCCACTTGCAAATCGAGGACCAGAGTACCATACACACGCCCGTTATACAGGAACCGCTAACCATTTCGCACACACCGCTCACCGCCCAGCATAACGTCAGCCACACCTACGACGAGATAGAGGAGGTGAAAGAGGACGACAACCTCAACCTGGAGGAAATGGAAAAGCGCAACATAATACGCGCCCTGCAGCAAAGTCACAACAGGCGCAAGATAGCCGCACAGATGCTGGGCATCAGCGAACGCACACTATACAGAAAGATAAACGACTATGGCATCGAAGGATAACAAAGCCCTGATGAGCACAACGAAGAAGAAACACAGATACGTTGCCACGATATGTGCCCTGATGCTGTGCCTTTCCACATTGGCACTATACACATCGTGTACCATCAGTTACAAGTTCAACGGTGCCAGCATAGACTATACCAAGATAAAGAGCATACAGATAGGCAACTTCCCCATACGCAGCACCTACGTTTGGGCACCTATGCAGGCTATTTTCCAGAACAAGCTCACCGACATCTATGCCAGCCAGACCAGGCTGAAGCAGGTGAAACGCAACGGCGACCTGGTGCTGGAGGGAGAGATTGTGGGATTCGACCAGTTCAACAAGGGCGTGTCAAACAGCGGTTACTCCAACCAGGTGCAGCTGAAGATGACGGTAAACGTACGCTACACAAACAACAAGAACCACGCCGAGGACTTCGAACAGAAGTTCACCGCCACCTCTACATACGATGCAACACAGCAGTTGGTGAACGTGCAGGAACAGTTGGTTACGGAAATGTGCAAGGACCTGACCGACCAGATTTTCAACGCAACTGTAGCAAACTGGTAAATAGGTAAAATGGGAAAACAGGTCATAGATTACATCAGGCAGCCCGAGAGTCTGGACACCCAGTCTCTGGAACATCTGCGAACGGTAGTGGAAAAATACCCCTACTACCATGCTGCACGCATATTGCTGCTGCGCATGCTCTACCAGATGCACGACCCCACTTTCGACGAACAATTGCGCCGGGCTGCCATCTATGTCCCATCGCGCAAGACTCTGTTTCAGATGTTCCAGGCACCATCGCTCACGCCGGAATCACCCAGCAAAAGAACACCTCGTGCAGGAGAAACGGAAGAGGGCGGTTCCACAAGAACAGCCGCACTCATCGATTCCTTCCTGGACACACTGCCCACGCAACAGCACAACGCGCCACGTATTGTGGATGCCACTGTGGACTACATGGCATATCTCATGCAGATGGAAACAGGAACTGCGGTATCCACCTCGCCCAAGATGGTGGGTCAAGACTATATCGATGACTTCCTCATCAAGAATGAAGGAAGATTCGACCTTGAAGACCTTCCCGCCGGGGAAACGCCACACACCGCACAGGAACCGCAAACCGACCTAGGCAACGGCGTTTTAACCGAAGCAATGGCCCGTATTTACATAAAACAAGGCAAATATGACAAGGCTATTGAAATTATTCAGCGTATTTCCTTGAAATATCCGAAAAAAAATCGTTACTTTGCAGACCAAATACGCTTTCTTGAGAAATTAATCATAAATCAACAATCGTAATATGTACACAACTTTTGTAATCCTAATTGTTATCGTCAGCATCCTGCTGTGCCTGGTTGTGCTCATCCAGGAGAGCAAGGGCGGTGGTCTGGCTGCAGATTATGCAAGCGGCAACACCTTGCTGGGTGCACCCAAAACTACCAACGTTATTGAGAAGGCAACCAAGGTACTGGCTGCACTGATGGTCGTACTGAGCATCATCAGCGTATGCGCACTGCCCGAGGCAAAGACCATGGACAGCGTACTGCAAATGGAACAGCCCGCCACAGAGGCTCCCGTACTGCCCACAGTACCCGCTGCCACAGAGACAGCAGAGACAGCGGACCCCACTCCCCTGTCAATTGACTAACACACCCACACCTTATATCATAGAAATATGATAATCGTAGCAGACAGCGGTTCCACAAAGACCGATTGGGTCTTGGGAGATGTGTCTGTCGGCACCAAGGGCATCAACCCCGTGCGCGATACCAAGGAGGAAATCCTACGGGTCATCAGCACAGAGTTGGTGCCCAGACTTTGTCTCCTTTTCAGCAACAATGGGGCAAACCTGCCCATTGATGAAATATACTTCTATGGAGCAGGATGCATCGACCCCTATTCGCAGACTGTGCACGACGCCCTGCAGACCCACTTCCCCAATACCGAAATACACGTCTACAGCGATATGCTTGGAGCAGCACGTGGCCTGTGCGGAAACCAGGAGGGCATAGCGTGCATACTGGGAACCGGCAGCAACTCCTGCCTGTGCCAGGGAGGTGAAATCCAGCAGAACATCTCGCCACTGGGCTATATCCTGGGCGACGAGGGAAGCGGAGCCGTGCTTGGCCGCCTCTTCCTGTCAGAGATGCTCAAGGGAGACCTGAAGGAACTGTGGCAACGCTTTCAGTGGAATTATCACCTGGAAACCACAGACATCATAAACAACGTCTACCGCCAGCCACAGCCCAACCGCTTCCTTGCATCCATAGTCCCCTTCATAAAAGACCACAGTTACAACCCCAAGGTCAAGAAACTGCTCGTAGCGGAGTTCACCCGTTTCCTGCAAAGAAACGTGGTGCCATACGGCAGGCCAGACCTTCCCGTCAACTTCGCAGGCGGAGTGGCCTACAATTTCCAGACAGAAATAGCCCTTGCATGCCGTAAATGCTCACTGCAAATGGGCAAAATCATAGACAGGCCAGGCTACAACCTGTGGAAATACCACAGAAATGTTTTTTAACATATATAAATATTTGTTTTCTACAGATATTATACATACCTTTGCAAAAGTTATCCTGAAAACAATCTTTTTACCTTAAACAAACTAATACCTAAAGGATGGTATAGGGGCGCTGTGAAGCGGCCCTATATTGTTTTTATATCCCTAACCGTTCACTGCTCACCGTTCTCCACAACCTCCAACAGGGTCAGTCCATTCTCGCGCCCTACGGCATAGCGCTGGTTCTCTGCAAATGTCTCGCCTGCACGTTGGAAGCAGTCCATATACATCAGGCGTCCCAACTGTAACTGCATGCACGAGAAGGTATCCCCCACACGCAAGGAACCGTTCGTCACACTCTCTACCACAAAGCGGTTATTTCCCATATAACGCACCTCGCACACGCGATCTGGTTGCCAACCAAGGCGCAGGCGTGTACCCTCCCTCAAAGCAGATACCGCCATTATGCCATCAGTGAAGAAGTCTGACTCGCTACCAGCCTCGTCTTTCAGGCGAGCACAAAAGTCCTCCCAACTTCCCTGTCCTGCATATCGTGCAAGAACATCAAGAGTACGGCGCGACACTGTATCGTAATGACGTGTGGAGTATCCCCAGACACGTTCCAAGGTGGTTGGCGATATATGTTCGCGCAACTCCATCTCTATAGCATCTGTAAGAGACACAAAATGCACATGGGTCGTCAACGGACCTCCGAACCTCTCCCCAACCTCCCTACGCAGCGCTGCTATCTGCGGAATATTAGCCTGTATACTCATAATGATAACAAATGTAGTTGTTTTTTCCGAAAAATGCTGTATCTTCGTAGGGAAATATTGCCCACAGGATGATAGAAAGCGAAAGTTTCCGTCCCATAAGTTCAGCGACCGATTATAGTGGCCAGTACACCGATGTAGAACTTATACGCTCCACATCGCATGCACACCTCTACCGCATGCGCAGAATGGGGCGTCTGTTCATTGCCAAGACAGCCCCAAGTGACGATGCACGAAGCCTTGAACTGCTGAAACGAGAATACGAACTCTCCCTTGGCCTTTCGCATCCGAACATCGTACATGTTTATACCTACGAAACAGGCACACCAGTGGGAGCAGCCATCATCATGGAGTATATCGATGGATGTTCACTGTCAGAATACCTTGCCAATAACCCTGACAAAACTTCCCTTCAACGCATCTTCCTCCAATTGCTATCTGCCACCGACTATCTGCATAAGGCGGGAGTGCTACACAACGACCTTAAACCCGAGAACATCCTCATCACCCGCACCAACCACGATGTCCGCCTCATCGACTTTGGTTTTGCTGACGACGACAGCCACTATCAGGAACGCATGCTCGGAAGCACGCAAGGCTATGCCTCTCCAGAACTCACCCAACACAATGGCGAGATAGATGCCCGTAGCGACATCTATGCCATTGGTTGCATCATGCAGAGGATGTTCCCCGGGCGTTATAAGCGCATCGTAAACCGCTGCGTCCACACAGACAAGGCAAAACGATATGCCAATGTAGAACAACTGACCCAGGCATGGAACCGTCGCAAACTGCCATACCACATCGTGGGTGTACTATTGATAGCATTCCTGATACTCCTTCCCACCTTATTATATATACACGTGCGCGCAGAACACATACAATATGTACAGCGTACAGAGTGCAGGCAAAGGTTATGCGATTCTCTCTATCAGGTCATAGACCACAACTACGAAGCCCAGTATATTCTAACCCGCGACTCCATCAGTGCCATCAATGCCAACACCTCCACCCAACCCTATGCCGATGCTATGCTGATGATAGCCCACTTCTACAAACGCACAGAAGAGATTCAGCAAGATGTTATCTCATCTGCCACAGACAAGACAATGCAGACACAATTGGGAGGTTATTGCAACCAGGTATCCCTCACCTACCACAACCAATTGGTCAAGCATGCCGAACAATGGGAACACACCATCTTGCTTCCTCCTTTTTGAGCAAAAGACAACGAAAGACATCCACAAGCAATATCTATATATCGGTATATTTAGTATCTTTGCGGAGTGAATACACATTTTTAAGCAATAGTTCCACAAGGATATACCGATTGTTTCAGAAAAATTGCTTACATTTGCAATTGAAACATTTTGGACACAAGCTATTCATCGCTGGTGAACCTAGGAAATTCAAACGGCAAGACGAATACGCTATATCCTTCACTGAAGAAACATCAGTGTGGACTATTGCTTATTCTATTGCCAAGGCATTCCTAGGGCCTACCAGCTAAGATAAGTGGTAGCTCCACACTTTTCCTTTTACATTTCTTGACACGCTATGCAGTGTGCTTGTTTTTACGGGTCAGCGGATATTTCCGGTTGTTATAACCATATTCAAGAATAAAGAGTTGCCAGTCTATACATAAAGAACTTGATATCGCCCACACCTCTGAATTGAGTTCTGAAAGCCTTTATTTTTGCATTGAATGACTCGGCAGATGCATTGGTCAGCCTGTCCTCAAAGTAGTTT